>JAGVOV010000041.1 GCA_020052545.1 archaeon
AAGGTGAAAAAAGATTTGAAGATGATAAAAAAGAAATGAAAAGGTGAAAAACAATGGAAGAGAAAAAGAACATCAATATGAGCATAAACGAGGGCGATTCATTTTACGCGCACGAGTTGAGCGTCAATTTCAACCCGATGCAGTTCATACTTGATTTCAAGAACATAACACCAAGGATAGACGCGAGGAGCCAGGAAGGCATGGTGATAAACCTTAAGCACAATGTCATAATGATTGATCCATACCATGCCAAGGAGATAAGCAAGCTTCTTGGCCAGATGCTTGAGCGCTATGAGAAGGAGTTCGGCAAGATCGAGAAGCCTAAAGCTTTGAGCAAGGCTGAGAAGAAAGGAAGCAAGAACAAGGACGTCGATGACAGTCCTACATATTTCGGGTGAGAAAATGAGCAAAATAATTGGAATAGATCTAGGGACAAGCAATTCAGCAGCGGCATTTTTAGAGGCAGGAAGGCCGAAGATAATACCGAGCGCAGAAGGCGCCTCGCTTTACGGGAAAGCTTTCCCGAGCGTCGTGGCTTTCACGAAAGAGGGCCAAGTATTGGTCGGAGAACCGGCAAAAAGGCAGGCTGCGGTGAATCCAGACGCTACAATCTTCGCCGCAAAAAGGAAGATGGGCACGTCGCACAAATACAAGATCAACGGCAAGGAATACACTCCGCAGCAGATCTCCGCATTCATCCTGCAGAAGATAAAGAAGGATGCAGAGGAGTTTCTTGGCGATAAGGTCGAGAAGGCTGTGATAACTGTGCCGGCATACTTTGACGACAATCAGAGGCAGGCGACTAAAGATGCTGGCACTATAGCTGGCCTTGAGGTTGTGAGGATAGTGAATGAGCCGACTGCAGCATCTCTTGCATACGGCCTTGACAAGCAGACTAAGGAGCAAAAGATCCTGGTGTTTGATTTCGGCGGCGGGACTTTAGATGTGACAATAATGGAATTCGGCGACGGTGTCTTTGAAGTCAAATCAACTTCCGGAGACACGCAGCTCGGTGGCACGGACATGGACAATGTGCTTGTTGATTTTCTCGTGAAAGAATTCAAGAAGCAGGAGAATATCGATTTGACAAAAGACAGCATGGCCATGCAAAGGCTGAGAGAAGCGGCTGAAAGGGCGAAGATAGAACTCTCTACAACGCTTGAGACAGACATAAACCTCCCATACTTGACAGCAGAGAAATCGGGACCGAAGCATTTTGCATTCAAGCTCAGGAGGGCACAGCTTGAGGAGATAATAAGACCGATAGTGGAAAGATGCAGGCACTCTGTTGAGCAGTCATTGAAAGATGCCAAATCGACAAAGGACAACATCGACAAAGTGATATTAGTGGGAGGTCCTACAAGGATGCCTTTGGTGCAGAAATTTGTCGAAGACTTGCTTGGAAAGAAGCTTGAAAGAGGCGTTGATCCGATGGAATGCGTCGCTATGGGCGCAGCCATACAGGGCGGCGTGCTCGCAGGCGAAGTCAAGGATGTGCTTTTGCTTGACGTCACGCCATTGAGCCTTGGGATTGAGACATTGGGCGGAGTGTCGACAAAGCTGATAGACAGGAATACCACAATCCCGACAAAGAAGAGCCAGGTCTTCAGCACAGCTGCAGACAACCAGATGGCTGTGACAATACATGTCCTACAGGGCGAGCGTCCTATGGCAGCAGACAACAAAAGCTTGGGAAGATTTGACCTTGTAGGATTGCCTCCGGCACCTAGGGGAATACCCCAGATAGAGGTCACATTTGACATTGATGCTAATGGCATCGTCCATGTCAACGCGAAAGATCTCGGCACTGGAAAGCAGCAAGGGATACACATAACTGCAGCGCAGAAGCTCAATGAGGAAGAGATAGAGAAGATGAGGAAAGAGGCTGAGCAGTTTGCCGAAGTCGACAAGAAAAGGAGAGAAGAGATTGAGGCAGTGAACGAGGCAGACTCTTTGATATACACTTCCGACAAGCTCTTCAAGGATTTTGAAGGCAAGGTTGATGAGAAGAAGTTCTCTGCCGTGAAGGAAGAGGTTGAGGAACTAAAGAAGCTCATGAAAGAGGAGCCGAAGCCGGTTGACAAGATAAAAGCGAAGCTCGAGAGCATCAACAAGAACATGCAGGAACTGAGCACTGAGCTCTACCAAAAGGCAGCGCAGGCGCAACAGGCCGCGAAAGAAGAAGTGAAGGAAGAAAAAGACGAGAAAGTTGTCGATGCTGACTTTAAGGATGAGAAGCAGAAGAAGTGATTGATGACTTATCCAAATATCATCGAGATAAGGCAGTTTTGGGATACTTGGAAGACTCCTGAAAATGTCAGGCAGCACTGCAAACTTGTCGGCAACATTGCCGGCTTCCTTGCTTTCAGTATGGACATCGATGCTGACCCTTTCTTCTGCGAGGCTGCAGGGCTGCTGCACGACAGCCTGAAATATGTCGATTTTGTCAATTTTAAAGGAGAAGCGTCTGAAGAAGACAAGAGACTCTGGGACTCAATGAGGCAGAAATATGGCAAAAGTCCCATAAAAGGCATTGAGCCGCATGAATATGCGATATTTGATATCCTGAAGGAAGAATATCCCAAACTGGCCGAAGCCCTGATATGCCATGGCTATTCCGCCATAGCTTCAGAGCTTAAGCCGAAGACTTGGGAGCAGAAGCTGCTGAGCTATGCCGACAAGAGATGCATGCATGACAAAATTGCAAGCCTTGGTCAGCGCTTTGAGGAAGGCCACAGCAGATATTCGACGCTGAAGGAGATATCAGAGGGCATCGATCCATTGTTTTTTGACCTTGAGAAGGAGATATTCTCACATCTTGATTTCAGCCCTGAGCAGCTGGAGCAGAAAATGTTCGATATCAAATGCGTGATATTCGACCTTGACGGCGTCCTGGTTGACAGCCTTCCAGTCTTGTATGGATGCCACATCGAGGCGTGCAAGGATTTGGGCATAAAAGTTCCATTCAAGGATTTTTCCGAATTTGGAAGTTTCTTCGCTAAAAGCTGGATTGATGGCGTCAAAAAGCTGGCCGGAGAAAGGAACAAAGAATACTGGAATATTTACAGAGAAAAGATGTTCTCCAAAGCCACGGAATTCAAGGTTTTTCCGGGAATAATGGAGATGCTGGAGAAAGCTGGAAAGACAAAGAAATTATGTATCGTATCAGACTCTAGAGATAAGTATGTTTTTCCTTCTCTCGAAGCAAATAACATTACGCAATTTTTCAGCCATATAGTTCCAGGAAACTTCGCCGACAAGCCAGATCCTAATGGGATACTTGACTGCCTGAAAAAAATCAATGTATGGAAGACGCAGGCAATCTTCGTCGGCGACATGAAAGTTGATATAGAGGCTGCGGACAACGCCAATGTGCGTTGCGTGGCAGTGAGCTATGGTTACCATGAAAGGAAACATTTAAATGGCGCCTGGAAAATCGCCGACTCTGTCCAAGAATTGGAGAAAGTGATATCATGAAGGATTATTATGAGATGCTGGGGGTGAGCAAGAATGCGAGCCAGGAAGACATCAAGGCCGCGTACAAGAAGCTTGCGAAGAAATATCACCCCGACATCAATAAGGATGCGAGCGCCACAGATAAATTCAAGGAGATAAATGAGGCCGCTTCTGTCTTGCTTGATGAAGGCAAGAAAGCAAATTATGACAAGTTCGGCACGGCTGAGCCGGGAGCTGCAGGCTTCTCAGGCTTTGACTTCAACTCCAATTTCGGCGAAGATTTCGACGTGAATGACATCTTTGAGAGCTTTTTCGGCAATCCTCTTGGCGGAAAGAGGAAGAAGAGGCCGAGCAGAGGCAATGACCTCTACATGGACCTTGAGATCGAGCTTGAGGATGCGTTCAACGGCAAAAAAAATGAAGTTATTGTGCAGAGGTATGAGACGTGCACAGACTGTGATGGCACAGGGGCAAGGACAAGCGCCGGAATAAAAGAATGCAATGAATGCAACGGCCATGGCTACATCAAGGTTTTAAGGAGGACATTGTTCGGCGCCATGCAGACGACAACAACATGTTCAAAATGTAATGGTGAGGGCAAATATGTCAAAGACCCCTGCAAGACATGCGGCGGCCATGGAAGGGTAAGGAAGACGAGGAGGATAGAGCTTGAGATTCCGCCCGGCATAGAAGATGAGATGAAGCTGCGCGTCTCTGGGGAAGGAGAAGCAGGGCAGAAGAATGCTGGCCCTGGTGACCTGTATGTTGTAATCAGGGTAAAAAAACACGCGCTGTTTGAGAGGCGCGGCAATGATCTTTATTGCGAGAT
>JAGVOV010000004.1 GCA_020052545.1 archaeon
CTGATCGGTCTTTCAGGAAGCACAAATTACAGCTATACTGCAACATCATGCGATTCCTTATACTGCAATTCTACCAAGCTCCTTTACTTCAAGACTGCGAAAGACATAACGCCGCCATTCATAACGCTTTCATTGCCGCAGTATCACAACAAGAACACGATAAACCTGAATATAACTACGGAGCCCTCAGCAACCGTCGATGTGCTTATGAATGACAAGCCTGACAGGAGGAAAATAGCAGACGCCCTCGGCAATGTCTTCCTATTCGATGTGCAGCTTGATGAGGCAAAGAAGCCAAACAAGATAACTATTGTGGCTGTGGATGCGGCAAAGAACAAGAAGCAGCAGGATTATCTTGTCTATGTCGACACAAAAGTGCCTAACGTCAAATTAGCGAATGTGAACCAGAGTGCCATAACCCCCATGATAAAGATCTCCGGCACCACAGACAAGCAGGTGCAAGGTGTTTATTATTTAAAGAAAGGCTCAGGAAATTTCACTTCCCTATCTTCAAAGAATTACACTACAACAATTTCAGAAAGCTTCAACCTGCAGAATGACGGCGTTTATGTACTGAAAGCGGTCTACTCTGACAGGGCAGGCAACCAGGCAAGCTTCCTCTTCCCCATTGAAGTCGACACTAAAGATCCCAGCATACTGCTTGATTCACCTGTGCAGACGCCGACATATGTGGACACTGTCAGGATAGAGGGCAGCACAAAGCCGGGCGCAACAGTCATAGCATATGTCAATGGAGAGACTACCAGCAAAAAAGCCTGGAGCACGAGCTTTATAGAGACATTGAAGAAATTCGGCAAGATCATTGACGGCAAACAGGATTATTCCACAGTTGCAGACAGCAACGGCCATTTCACCATCGATGTCCAGCTGAGCCGCGCCATAGTCTTCAGGTCCCAGAATTTCCTCAGCCCCGGGCGATCTACTTCGCAGGAAGTCCAAGAGGCTTTGGTGCAGAGCGGCTGGAACAACACTGTGCAGCTCATTGCGATTGACAAGTTCAACAGGGCGTCAAAGCCGGTGAAGGCAGAGGTGCTGCTCGCGCTGTGCGATTCCGGTGGCGACTGGAATGTCCACGGGCAGATCGGGAATAACGTCCTGAATCCGGCAATAATACAGTCTGGATTGGGAAGCGTAAGCTTCAACTACAACCTTGAATGGCAGGGCGACAAGACATCTGGCACACAGACGCTTACTGATGTTCCACAGATAATCATGGAAGATAATCTTATGATGTACAGCGGAATAACAAAAGATGATGCTGACTTCAGCAAGAAGCTGACCTCAAGAAACTTGGTGAGATATTTTGACATGGCGCAGCAGGTCGGCTCAGTAAGGATAAACCTGAAACCATACACCGGCTCATCTGAAGAATTGGCGAAGCACAAGAGCCTAAAGCTCGTCTTCAAGCTTGATATAAGGTATGATTATCAGCTGAAAAGCCAGACAACAAAAGCGCCAGCCCAGAGGCAGGTTGCCTGTATCCCCATGACAGTTGACATAGACCAGAGCATCGATCTTGCGAAGCGCGCCAACAAATTGATTGACGCGAGCATCAGCGTCCTAGATGGCACTGTCAGTGTGATGAAAAAGATAAAAGAATACACAGTCATTGTGCAGAATCTGGCAGGCGTCGCAGTCGTCGTCGCTTTCATCTATAAGCTCATCCTGCAGGCAAAAGTCGTGACAGGCTGCTTCAGCTACATTAAAACCGGCTATGTCCCGAATGAAGGCGGAAAATTCATAAGCAACAAGCAGTGCGACAGTCTGGCAGATGATGCAAAAAAATCTGCATGCAACTCATGCTGGGCAGCTCAGATTTCATATGCGGAAGCTGAACATCTGACGAATTATGCCACAGATAGGATATTCTGCCCCGCCATCCCGTCAGTGCAGACTTACGTCAGAGACACACAACAGGACTTTTTCATGCACAAGGATGCTGGTGGTTGGATTACAACACAATTCAGCGCATGCACGACTGTTGACGGGAACGGCTATGCGCAATTTGACAATTTCGGTAAGCCTGAAATAAACTGGAATGAGGGATGCAAGAGCGAATTTGAGTACAAATGGGGAACAGCATGCCCTGGCATAACAAGCATATATGACAAGGGAAATCCAAAAATAAACAAGACTGAGCAGGCCGGCGTGGTGAACAGGTTCATCGACACAGTTTCAAACCTCTGCAGCAGCGGCTCTGGCAGCAAGGAAAAGGATGTCCCGAGAGCATCATGTATCTGCCTGAAAGACCAGCCATTGACAAAATTCTCGTTTGCGAAGCAGAATGAGATAAGCTACAGGCTCTCTTTCGTCGTCAGCCAAACATGCACTGATTTTGGGATCGCTAATTATTCAGACAGCAATTTCAAATGCTTCAACCAAAGTTCAGAGAGCAGATGCGCAAGGACAAATAAAAACGCCGCTTTATGCCCAACCGGAAATGCCCTTTGCTGCCCGCTCTCGCCGAATTCAGGGACTTCTCCATCAGAGAAGAACTGCGCAGAGGTTCCAGGAACTTCATTAAGTGGATTGGACGCAAAAAGGGTAGAAAATCTGATAAGTAGAGGAGAGCTGAAGAAGCCGGCCAGCGATTTCTATTATGGCGGCTGCATGTTCATCCTCAACCCACAGGGAAAAGACGGAACTCTGCTGCCAGGGGTTTATGCGGGAGAGATATCGACTGATGTCTGCGTCAAGGATTCTGTCGGCAACTGCCTGAAAGACTATGAAGGGAGGATATTCATCCAGAGCGGCC
>JAGVOV010000006.1 GCA_020052545.1 archaeon
CTGCCAGACAGCATTCAGAATTGCAGAAGTCTATCCAGTGCTGTGGATAATAATCATCTGTCTCTGTGCCTGGCGGGTTTGGACCATCCTGGGTCAGCAGTACCGATTCACATGAATCTTGTGTCGGCGGTAATGTGTCTATAGTTATCTTGGAATTCGTGCATGTGGCTGGATTATCTGTCCTGGGGAGCACCGCATTCACAGCAAAAGCTAGTACAAACAGCATCAATACCGCTAAAATAATCTTACTTCGCATTTTGCTGGCAAAAATCTTTCAGTTCCTGATTTGATATAGACAAGCAGAGATTTGCATCTTTTGTAGACATCGCTGTCGACACCAAGATTTCGTCCCTACAGCTGTTCCTTATATCCATTGTCACGATTGAATTGCACTTGGCTATGTCATTCTTCACGATTGCCTCACTCTTCGTCAATTCATCATTGCACGTTTGTGGGTTCTTTGCTGAAGCGCATGCAGATTCATCTCTTGTTGTGATGGCCTTGTTCGTGCTCGCTTCCTGAAGGCATCTTGACTTCTCAGGCTCCGACAAAGAATTGCAATCTACTGTGTTTGTCAATAAAGGTTGGACTGTTGTGGTGACCTTGACAGTTGTCGGAGTGGTTGTTGTTGTGGCTGGTCCCTTCTGGCCTGGTGACAAAGACAATACTAAGTAAACAGCTATGATGACAACCAACACTATGCCCAATATCGCCAGGCCTGACAACGCTTTTTTCATGTGCATCCACCTATAACTGAATTATCCTGTTTTATCTTGCTGTATGGGACATCGCAATCGTAGCCGGCAGCCTGGCTGACGCAGTCCTTTGTTGCTATGGAAGCGGAGCTAGGGCAATTGTCTGCATCTTTTGCTGTTGGTGGATTTGGATATGATGACAGAGGGCTGCCTGATTTAGCCGAAGTTGGGTATGCCTGGATGCAGTTTCCGCTGAGTGGCGGATTATCTGACTCATAATCCGGTGTTCTGCAGTCGCACTGCAGCGTTGCCGGATTGCATGATCCTGATTCATAATTTGTCGATGATGTTTTATACAGGCCGCAGTCTGCCACCAAAGCATCATTGTCGACTGTCGCTGCTAAACCATCATCATCTGCACACGCTCCAGAGCTACATGTAAAATTCTGCGTGAAGACTTGTGTGTCTGGGCATGATCCTAAAGTGCATGATGCCTGAACTGTGTCATGCGTGTTTGTTGGTCTGACCTGGCCACCTGTCGTGCAGTAATTGGAACTAGTGCCGCATGTATTGCCACTGTTGGCAGCTGCATAACTTGCATCAGTCCCTGCGCATGAAAGCTGCCTGCATGATGTGTCAAAGCCTGAATTCTCAAGTGTTGTGTCGCAGTTCCCTGAGCAGCATATGCCGCTAGTGCATGCAGTCAAGTCTGTGACTGCTGACAGGCCGCATACTGTCGCGCTCTGGTCTGTCGCATGCTCGGCTGTCAGCGGACAGGTCACATCGCCGCAGGCGCCGTATGTGTCCGGGCAGGTCTTCACGACTGAGTAGCCTGTCCCAAATGAATCGCATTTCCTGTATTCAATCGTGCCAGTTGACGAGGCTTTTTCGCAGAAATATTGGTTTGGTGTGCAGACTGCTGCTACGCATTGAGAGCCGTCCCATGTCTGGCCGGCAGAACATGATTTGCATGCGCCATTCTGGCAGTAGTTAATGGTGCCGAAAGCGCCGCAAGTTGCAAGAGTTGCTTCTTCAACACCTGCAGGATTTGCTGCCGGAATCTGCCACTGTCTCACATAATAGTAATCAACGCCGCCGGAATTGGCAGTATAACATACATCATTATAATCTGTTGCCGAAGTAGCGCATGATCCCGTGGTGCATGAGGTGAAATCTGTGACTTTCTCCGCAGCAAATTTGTTCGGCGTAGCTCCATAAGTCTTTGTGCTGGCCTTCAATGTGCAGTCCTCATAAGAGCAGCTTATGCCGCATGTCGCATCTGCATAAAGGTTTACTTCGCAGCCATTTGACCTCAAGTTGCCGTCACAATTGTCATAGCCTGTGCTGCATGATGTTTTTGCACAGCTGCCAGAGACGCATGAGCCCCCGACAATATTGCTTGTGCTGCATGCCCATCCTGAGCCGCAGCCGCCGCAGTTGTTGGGGTAAGCGGTATTGATATTTGTCTCACAGCCGTCTGAGCGTTTGTTGCCATTGCAATCGCCGTAACCTGTACTGCATGCTCCAGATTCACACGAGCCCAAAGAGCATGCCCTTGCTATGTTGCTTGTGCTGCAGGCTGCGCCGCAGCCGCCGCAGTTGTCGACATCTGACGGGAGGTAAGATTCACAGCCGTCTCTTGCTGTGTTTTCTACGTTACAGCTTGCATAGTCTGTGTTGCAGTTGACATAGCATACACCTGAAGAGCATGTTGTTTGAACTGTGTTTGCAGTGCCGCATGCTGCGCCGCAGGCGCCGCAGTTGCTGATTTCAGTCTGATAATTTGCTGTGAGCGTTGCGGTGCATATTGGCGGCTGTGACGGATCTATCGCGTCGTTGCAGGTGACGTCGCCGCATGCGCCGTATGTGTCTGCGCATGAACTGGAATAATCCCATGTTGAGTCTAAGCAATAGTATATATCGATAGCATCTGGTGATGAGGGGGCGGCGCAGCCAAATTCATACTGGACCCCCGAAGTCCCAGCCTTGCCGCAGACAGCGCTTGAAGAGCTGCAATAGCTAAATCCATCTGGCCCTGGCCTGCAGAAGTGGCCAGTGATGCAATCTAAGTCCACAGAACATGCGATGCCATCATTAGATTTGCAGGCGCTTGAACTACATGTTTGAGTGACAGTGCATACATTCAAGCAGGCGCCGCAGTTGCTGTTGTCTGTGGTCAAGTCCTTGCATATTCCGCCGCAGTTAGTGTTTGGTGAGCATGAACATGCGCTTGTTTGGCAAGTTGCTCCGCCGGTGCATACTGTGCCGCAGGCGCCGCAGTTGCTGCTGTCTATCTGCAAGTTTGTGCAGAAAGATGTTCCGCTATCTGGACACACACTATATGAGCAGCATCTGTTGTCTGCCTGGGGATAACAATAATCATACCAGGAATTAGGGTAATATAGTGGTGATTGGCCGTTATTGTAGCCGTAATTGTCCATTATTGATGTACAACTTGTCGTAGCCCCATCAACATAAAACCCAAAACTTGAGCATCCGGTATTCCATGCGACAACAGAACCCGAAAAAACTATAGCGAAGAGCAATGAAGCTAAAAGAAATTTAATTTTCATGCTGTCCTTTCCTTGCAGCTGCTCGCCATAATAGGATTAGAGATCTCAATGCAGAGCTTTGAGTCTTTCTTTCCCAGCGCCTCTGACATTATGAGATTATCACGGCAGCTGCTCTTTATCATAGGATTCGAGATCTTGTCACAGGACAGTATGTCTGATGTCGAGAAAGCTATTGCCATGACAACATTGTCGCGGCATGAGTCCACGCTATTGGTGTCCTTGCATTTAGATATGTCCTTCTGCAATATCGCCTGGTTGAAATTGACCTCTTTGAGGCAGCCGCCTTGCTGGTCTTTTGGCATATCGTAGCAGCCTGCAGCATCAATCTTTGGTATCAAGACATTTGGCGTCTCCTGGCTCTGCCTGCCGCTCCTCACAACCAAAAGTATTATGACAAAGACCAAGGCCAAGACAATAGCTGCGATGCCGAGCTTTGACAGAAGGCCTTTCTTCTTGTAATGGGATACATGGCGATCGACGAAATCGTAAGAATGCCCAGAATCATGCAGCTTTTCCTTTATCTGGTCCATGGTGAAGCCCTTGTCCAGCTGAGCCTCTATATAATTAAGCATCTCCCTTGAAATGTGCTCCTCTTTTTTGGCCATTCTCCCCTTTACGTTTTAAAAACGTATTTATATATAAGTTTTACTGATTTTCAAGAGAAAACTTGCTTCTTTTAAAGGAGTGACAGAAAATCCTTTGGTTTCGCTATTTTGATGCCTTTGATACTTCCAAGCCTCAGTAAGTGCTTGTCGTAAGTTATGAGATAGTCTGCTTTCCCATCCATAGCGCAGGCAATGATATTATTATCGGCTAAATCTTCTGGAATAGCATCGACAATCGTCTCTGGCTCTATGATGTTCAATAAATTAGATATCATGACCAAATATTTCTTAATCTCATCATGACTAAAACCAAAATCCCTCGATAAGACGTTAGAATATTCATCCAAAATAAAGGTGGAAGACAGAAAAATCTCCTTTTTTCAATCAGCCTGGGCAAGAGTTTCTGTGACTCGCTGCCTTGCCAAAGTGTGGCAGAAACCAGGAAATTAGTGTCTAAAACCACCCTCATCAAGCCTTCTCCTCTGTACGATGTTTGGGATGTCCCCTTCTTTGATCCCTTGGCTTAATAAGCGTTGCTTGCCTTCAACCGCAATCCTTTCGAGCTCTTTGAAAAGCGTCTCTTTTGATGGTAAATTTATCCTTTTAAGGATTATAGTATCTTCCGAACCTTCGACAGCAAAGACTGTTCCTTCATCTGCCTTCAGCTTTTCTCTTAGCTCTTGAGGAATCACAATCTGGCCTCTTGACGACATTTTTGTTATCATATTATCTTATTATAAGATAATCTTATATTTATAGTTTTCTATGATTCTAAGCAGAAAAATTGCTTCTGGGGTGATAACCTACCCTTTCATCTTAAGGAACTGTTCCTTTGTCATCTTCGTCTTGAGGCAAGAATTGATGATTTTGTTCTGCTGCCTGCTCCAAGTCTTGTCATCATGCTCTAGGACGTATTTCGACCATCTGTCTATGAATTCCAGCCTTTCCTTCTGGTTTTCCTCAGTAAATTTCATCCAGCATCGCCTTGTATCTTTTGATGAGCTTTATGTTTAGGCCCTTTTTCACGTTCCTCAAGTGCCGTGCATCCTCCATGTCTTTTTGTGACTTTAAGACCGCCTCCTTGAACGCTATCTCCAGCTCAATGTTTGAGATTTTCAGCTTTTCCTTGCCCAAATCCACAGTTATTTTTGTGCTAAGAGCTATCTTATCGGCTTTTGTTTTTGCCCACTTCAGCTCAATGTTGGGGATTGCCGTCCTTTTTTCAGCGAACCGGATCGCAAACTTGCTTTCCCAATAGCTGAATATTTCCTTGTCAGTCTCTGCGTTGAGGCAATAAAACCCTTTCTTCTTCAAATCTTTCAAAATCTTCTTAAAAACATTGAAGCTTATTTTTGGGATTATTATATCGACATCTTCGCTTGCCCTTGATCTTCCTAACAGAATCGCGACATAACCGCTTACTATGACATAGTCTACATGCTTGCTCAGGATCCTGACAAATTTCAGCGTGAATTTATCGAGGTCTGAAAGCTGCCTATCGACAGCTATAATGTTTTTATAAAATTTCATGTTCATGAATAACGCACCATGATTTTTAATGTTTTTGCTAGAATATAAGCCTGGCGATGGTTTGTCCTGTGTATCCGACTTAACTGAAAAGTCCTGCGATTCTTTCCTGTATTGTTTCGATCTTCTCTTTTTTTATTGAACCGAGCCTGTAAGCTATTATTGATTTATCCGCCGTGAATATCTTGGTTATCCTGACATAACTCATCAGATTGAGCTTGCCCTGCGACAATTCGCTGCCTGAGATTTCCACTGAATCCTCTTTTGGCTGGCTTGTGATCTGGCACAGTATCAGGTCATCTCCTCCAGGAGCTGCTGCCACATAGGCCGGCCTCTTTTTGGAGCTGCTAAGGTCTGAAAATGGGAATGGCAGCACGACAATGTCGCCCTTCACAAATCCTTCCATGCTTCATCCTCCTCTTTTGTGCTCCATTCTTTCGCAAGAGACTCCTCGCTGGCCAAAGCAGTGGCAAACCTGTCGCTGATCTGATCCAGAGGCCTGAGCTCTATACGGTCATTAAAAGAGATTAATGCGATCTTGGTGCCTTCCTCAAAGCCTTTTAATTTCCTTGCCTCTTTGGGGATCGCTATCTGGCCCTTCTCTGTTATTGTTGCAGTCCTTATTCCAATTAATGACATATATTCACCTTGTCTTACTTGTAAGATGCTGTTATATTTAAACTTGTCGGCTTGGTCCATATAGAACCTAGGGTCTTTTGGGTTAATAAGTGTTCTCGGTCTTTTTCCGTATTATTTTCGGTAAATCTTCCCCTTGCCAAAGTGTGCACATCTTCTTTCATACTAGGTAAGAAACAAGGACTAAAAAGTCTTATTTTTCTTACTTGGTAGAAAATATGGTGGTCTTGTTATCCATGCTTCAAGACCCTTGCCACTAACAATAATTAAGCTATAAAGCCTAAATAAACTCTTCTTTCCTCACTATCGGGAAAAGCTCAAATTCCCTTGATTCATAATAGATCTTCCAGGTGTTAAGCAAATCGATGAACTCGTTTTTCATCTCAATCGGGATTAACACAGCTGCCCTTGTCAGTACCTCTCCTTTATTCTTGAGTAAGTTTTTGATCCCGCGTGAAAACTGGACTTTCTGCACAGGATTTAGGCCTTTAAGCGAATACTTGAACAAAACGACGGGTTTAATATTATATAAATCGTGGAGAAACAAATTTTTTCTGACGCTGAAACCTTCCTTTATCAATGTCGGCCAGAGGGTCGAATATATTGATTCAGCTGCTAGCAACGTGATGTCGGCATTCTCTATTTTTTCCTTTATCCTGCTTTTTAGTCCGGCAGTATTGGGACTTTTGGAGATCACAGCTATGTCTACATCATTCGCATTGCCCCCTTTGGCCAGAGAGCCGAAGATGATGAAGTCTGCGACTTCGTCACTTAATAGCACGCTTAACTCTTTCTGACAATCCTGCAGATTCCGCAATTTTCTTGACTGCATCTTTCACCTTTTCGCATGTTTCTTTTAAGACTGGTTTTGAATAAGCATCCGTATAGTGAGAGAATATCTCATCGACAATCCCATAAATGCTGGTGAAATCTGCTCTAAAATCCTAAACCTTTCAGTGTGGTTTTTTGGCAGGTGCCTAAGGCTTTGAAATATCATTATGTCACAAAGCGCAAATACTGCCTTAGACAGGAGGATTGTTGCATTCTTGTAGTGCTGCTTGTTCAGCTGCTCAATACCCCCTTCATATTCTTCGATGAAAGTTTCCTCTAAATCGTCTAAGGTTGCCATTTTGCCATATTTGTTGTTTTTCTTTATAAATGTTTGTTTTTTAATAACAGCAAGTTATGGTTTGTTTCTTTTTGTTAACATAAAACAGAAAATTGTTTTTTATTAACTAATAAGGATTAATAATAGTCTTTTGTTAATAAAAAACATTTACTTGTATTATTTTTACCACACCATAGTGGTAATTAAATCGAAAGATTTAAATAGTAGAAAGTCTATGAAAGAGGCTATGGAGCTTGATTTGGTAGGCAAGGCTAGGGAAGCCTTCAGGAAGCTGAGATTTGAGCTTGATGTAAGGAAAGAGTTCTATCTAGGTGGCGTTACATTCAAAGATGTTGTCAAAGGCTTGGGAGCTGCTGCTCCTATGCTTGTTCCTGGAATGGCGGTTGCTTACGAGCCTTTACCAAGCACAGTTTACGAAAGGCATATTGATGATTTGGGCATTGAAGCTACAAAATTAGAGAAGAATGCTGCCGGCAATATAACAAGCATAACAGGAAAAATTAAAGACAATGCAGGGAATCCTCTTGCAGCAAAATTTGTCGACATCTTCTATACTGACACGAGCGCCGTGCATCTTAAGGACACTACAAAAGTTGATGGGAGCTTCTTTGTGAAGAGGTCAACAACTGGGGTTGAGCAGATTGTTAGTGCTATACCTGACGGATTCGCCCTGACAAACAATTATCCTAATCCTTTCAACCCTTCAACAAATATTGAATTTTCAATCCCTTCAGGGTCGCATGTGACACTGAAAGTGTTTGACCTGCTCGGAAGAGAAGTGGGGACTTTTGCCGACGGCGATTTCAATTCTGGAAAGTACAAGGCGACTTTAGAACTGAACGGCCTTGCAAACGGCGTCTATTTTGCCGTGTTCCATGCAGAGGAGAAAAATACTGCTGACGGAAAAAACCAGGCGTTTGATAAGGTCCAGAAGCTGCTGCTCCTTTATGGAAGCCAGCATAACACTAATCCTGTCCATGAAGCTGTAAAGGTTGGTGAGGTGGGTAATGTAAGTCATAATTCAAATCTTCAATCCACGAGTCCTGGTGCATCAGATTACCAGCATCTTTCAAAGTCAGCAACAACAAAGATTGACAGCATAATTGTTTCTGGAACAGGGATAACAAGGACAAAGCTTGTCAATATCCCTGTCTCATCCGATTCAATCGACTTGGGAAACCTGGTTGTCAACTCGGCTCCGAAACAGACTGTTGCAATTCCGAGCCAGGTGTTGAGGGAAGTTCTGGATAGCTTGGATATTGACTTAAACCAGTTCGTCTCTAATGACAATGCTACGCAATATGCTTCCCAGAATCCAAAAATCCTCATTGTCGGCAGCCATGCGAAGTTCAGGCCCGATTCTTCCGATATATCTGGAAATTATACTGTCCGCGCTTTTGATTTGGCAGACACTTCATTGTTCGTCAATCTTGTCATTCCTGTCAATGTCCAGCATCCGAACAAGCTGATTGTCGGGCCGGTCTATGATTTATTTACTAAGTTCGCAGGAAAAGTTCCGATACAAGGCATGAAGGTATATCTTGGAAGCGATGCTTCTAACAGCGCTTTGACTGACGCCAACGGAATGGCCACATTGAAGACCTGGAAGACAGGCAAAGATTCTATCTATGTCGTGGGCGCGACTCCGGCAGACACGGCATTCTATTTCTGGCATAAAGGGGTTTTTTCATCGTGGAACGGCGGCGGCGAGTTTGATAAGTTTTACATCAAACAGGGAGACAATATCGTGAAAGCTTTTGGTGACACCACTGGCATCCCGACTTGGCAAAGAAAAAATTATAGGCAGGTTAGTGCATATAAACAGACTAATGGCGGTAATTTGACCGGAAATCCTGGAGACACGGTCAGCATAGACCTGCTCGATTGGCTGATAAAGATGGAATACACAAGTAACAGTGGCGCCATTGTGACGCCCGTCACATATTTCGCGAATGATTCTGTCTACATCAATACAAAGCCCAGGATAAGAGATGAAGATATGCCGGCAAAAGTCTGGCTTAACAGGAGCAAAGATCCGACTGGCGGCTGGTATGCTGATTCGGCCTGGGCTGGTATAAAAGGACAGGAGAATGAAAGGCTGAAATTTATTGAAGTTACAGACAGCACGAGCGCGATTGTGAGGGTATTTTATACAAATGGTAATGTTGCTAACAATGTATATATGAATATTGGAAGAGATGCTAATGGGCCTTATCTAAGTGATTGGCATATTAATATAAGAGGACCGCCCGGAAGCCAGATATTGCTAGCAGATAGCATTGTATCTTATACCTTAGCGCATGAGGTTGGCCATATGATTAAAACTGTTGGATCGTTGAGTTCATTTCCTGAAGATATAATGTTTGACCCCGAAGGGCATTTCAACTTGGGGTATAAAACATTTAGGAGCAATAAGGAAGACAAGACATTCAGGATAAAATATCTTCTTGAGAGGAATCCTAAGTTGCTTAATTATTTTAAATAATATTATGCTGGTACTGTGGTTGTTGTTATGGCCTTGTACCTTGGATCTCCTAAAGTTTTCTTTCCAGGAGCACTGCCACCTGTAACATATGGCATAAGGCAGCCTGCGCCGATGGCGCCTGCTTGGTCTATACAGTTCCTGTATGTGCTTGTTCCATAAGGCGGGCAATAGTTTGAAGGGTCTGCACATGGTGCTTGTGGACTATCTTCACAATAACCCCCTGTATTCCAAGTCTGCCCTTGCTGGCAGCAATTCGCTGAGGCGCATTGCATATTTTGCATCCCATTATAAGCGCTCAAATAACTGCCGCAAGTAGTTCCATCTGCTGATGGCGGGGCAGCGCAAGTCGGAGTTGCTCCAGTGCCGGAACAGGTGACTGTCCCGCAGACGCCTAGGGTGTCGGGGCATGTCGCGACAGTTGTCCAGGTAAATCCATTTCCTGTACATTGCTCATAATTGATTGCGCCGGCAGCGCTTGCCGCTGAGCATCGGTATA
>JAGVOV010000093.1 GCA_020052545.1 archaeon
AAGATGATTTGTAGCCATCCTGAAGTAACGAAAAGTTTATAAACAAAATTCCTCTTCCACTGATATGGCAAGAGACATAATCTGCGGCCCTGACACGCCCAGAAAGATCTATGTCAGTCCGCAGCAGGCCTATGATTCTTCTTTTGAGCTCGGCCATGATGTCGTTGTTTCTGATTTTATCCCGAATGTCATGTTTGCAGTCATGAGAGGGGGCGGACCGACAGCAATCATCGCCAATGAGATGTTTGAGAGGGCCGGCATCGAGAACAAATTTGCTGCCACATTCACAAAGAGCTACACTGGCACACACACAAGCGAGAAGATAGTAAAGATAGGCGGTTATACATTAGAGCCTTGGAACATCTATCCGGGAAGCAAGATCCTTATTGTCGAGGACACATCTGATTCTGGCCATACACTGAGCGCTTTGGTCGCTGACATATTGGCCCAAGGCAAAGGCATCAGGAGAGAGGACATAAAGATCGCTGTGCTCGATTACAAGCAGCTTTTATACAAAGAGCCGGAAGACAAAGTTCATTTCAGGCGCTTATACTCCCAAGGCTTCGCCAAAGATGCGCTCAACAAATTCTTGAGGGAACTTGGGATGAAAGACATGAAACATCAAGTGCATACCGAGCCAAACCAATATCAGAAGCCGGACTTCTGGGTGAATAGATACATAATCCCTTCAAAAGAAGATAATCCATGGATATCTTATCCGCATGAGATAAAGGATCTTACAATTAAGGAGATATCAGCTTTTATGGGTGAAGACAGAGCCAAGATGATAAGAGAGATTGATGAGCGCAGGAAATTAAAGTAATCCTTTCTCTTCCAGATCTTTTTTCTTCGCTTCTCTCCTATAACGCGCATAATCATCTTGGGGTGAGAATTTTGCAGGCTTAGGCAGCACACATTCGCTGCCGCATTTGCACTTATCGCTCAAAGAATAACTACCACAACTTTTGCATTTGAGGATATGCTTCAATCTTCCTTCCTCTCGAATTCTACAACATCGTTCTTCTGCATCCCTTTGGTGACAGTGTCTACGACTTTTGACAGTGTCTTTTCCGCAATCTTGTAGTCCAATGCCTTGACCTCGATCTGGAATTTTCCAGCGCCAAGATATAGGACGCGGACGTTTTCTTTATCTAGATCGCGAGCTTTTATCAAAACTTTCTTTATCAATTCAATGCCGTCGGGAAGATAAGTCTTGACATTAAGCTTGCCGCTTATCGATATTATCTCCGGCTTTATTCTCTGCCTCAATGTCTCCATCAAAGAATCTGAGATCTTCTTGTCTAGGCCGACAGCATCCATTAGCTTCTCATCTTTCACGCACGCTTCGAAGAAAGCGTATAATGTCTCATAATCGGCTGACTTCGGCTTCAGGAGATCCATGACTTCATTCATGTTCTTCTTGTGCTGCTTACACACTATCTCGACAATCTTTTCTGCCTTCTGCTCAGACTTTATGCTGTCGCTCTTCTGCCTTCTCTGTGCTTCTGTTACCCTTCTCAAGGATAAGTCAATATAGCCCTTCTCCTTGTTTATCCTGATGACTTTGCAGACTATCGTCTTTCCTTCAGTCACAAAATCGCGAATATTCCTTATCCTTCCAGGCGATATCTCAGAAATGTGTACTAGGCCGCCTTTATTCTGGCCGTTCTCAAAATATTCCTCAAGCCTCACAAACACAGAATGGCTCTGCACGCTTGTGACGGTGCAGAGGACAAGCTCTCCCTCCTCTGGAAAACCTTGCTTCTTAAGAATCATTCTAAGACTTCCAAAATCCTCGCTTTGACCCTTGACTTGCCGCCGCTCGGTTCCACAAGCGTCTTGCCGCAAACGAGGCATTTTACTGTTGAAGCGGACTTGCCAAAAGTTATCTGCTCATTCTTGCATTTTGGGCATCTTATCTTGATGAATTTTGATTCCATTTTAACCTCACACGAACTCCACTTTCTTCGCTCTGATCCCCTCATTCTGCATATGGGATTTCTTGCATATCTGGCATTCATATCTTAGATCTGTCTTCTTTGTGGCCTTCTTGCCGGTCATCTTGAACTGCGTGACAGCAGGCTTTGAATACCTTCCCTGGTTGCCTAAGCCCCTTGCTAAGCCTCTCTTCCTGGCCCTGTACTTGCTGCCATGCTTCAGGCTTGAGGCAGCTTTCTTCTTGTTCTGCGTTACTTTATGCTCAGTATGCTTCTTGCAAAAAGGGCAATATCTCTTTTTAGTCTTTGGTATCTTCATTTTGCTTCCTGTTCTGGGTAATGTGGAGGGTTTATAAAGGTTTCCATGGGAAACCTACGAGCTTTAGCGAGTATGCTTTTCGTTAGAAAAGCTAGGAGCCGCAGCGACTATGGTTTCTGTAAGAAACCCACGAGCGATAGCGAGTATGCTTTTTGCAAAAAGCTAGGAGCTTTAGCGACTATGGTTTCGTAGAAACCTACGAGACGCAGTCGAGTATGGTTATGGTTGGTTATGGTCAATAGAAGCTGGCTATTTCTTGAGGTAGCCTGTAACAATATCCCCAATCAGGCTTGGATTGGCTTTTAGATAAGCCTCAACTGATGGCCCGAGGATGCTGGGATTAGCCGAAATCACCTTTCCAATGATATTTGGGTTGCTGATAAGCACTGCTTCTACCAAAGAATCGAGGCTCGGGAAGAGCATCACGGCCGCTGCCACCACATGGGTGTGGATGCCGGACTTTTCGCCCTCTGCCGACTGCGTGACATTGAATGTCTTGTATATTTTGCCAGACAGCTTCAGGATATGCTCTTTCTCATCCCAGCTGCTGTCCTGGTTAAGGTCGATGTCAAGTGTAGAAGCGAGCATCGAAGCGGCGAGATTCTCTGCGTATTCTCCGGCCTTCTCATCAGTCTCTCCGTAAGCATGATGTTCAGAAAGATAGCCATGCACGCTTGGATCTGAAGGTATCGCAACCCCTATTGATGAGGCAATAAGCCTGTTCGGCTCATTAGTAAAGTTTTTTGCCACCACAGCATATGTTATTGCGCCGGCAGCCAGCTTCTTCACGCCTTCTTCTTTGGTTATTTTCTTGCAATTAGGCGGGAAGATGCTTGAGACATAGACAAGGTTGCACTGCTCTATGCCTGCAGCCCTCAGCGCAAGCTCAAATGACTGTAGATATTCCTTATGCTTCCCCACGCCTTTTGTGAAGAATATCTCGTTGGCAATCCGCATCTAACCCTCTATCTCTTCGGCCTTGCCTTTCTTCAAAAGGATCTCGGCCACTTCGGCAGGCAAATTCGCCACATCCTCTTCCTTGAAAGGCCCATATATCTCAAGCTCTTTGCCCACAAACTTGGGCACATCATGCAGGAATCTTATTAATTTATTAGTCTGCTGTTTTGACGCTGTCCTGACAACCGGGCTGTCATTCAGGACTGAATTCAATATTTCATTCCTGTGCTGGCTCAGCACTTGCACAACAGAATTGAAGAGCTGCTGCTCTTCCTCAAGCAAAGCCGAGGAATCTATAGTTCCAGAATTTGTCCTGGTCTTGTTCAGGGCCATGAAGATTATCTTTTTCTCCCGCCTGTCATAAAGCTCTTTTATGATCTTGATTATGTTCTCTACCTGTCTCCTTGAGCGCTGCTTCTCCTCATCAGAGAACATGGGATTCTCAGCAGAGCCTTTCTTCTCCCTCAAGTAAGAGAGGAGTTCATCATAGAATTTTGCATCAAGCTTCTGCAGCTCTTCCCTGTTCTTCTCTCTCGTGAAAAGCTCAAACAGGGTCTCATAAGTCAGGTTTATGCTCTTCTCTTCCATAAGTTGTGGAAAGAGAGCTTCATTTAAAAATCTTTATAGAAAATGCCAAAAGACTGTATTTTCTATCCTGCATATTCCGCAAAGAAGACGTTGTGCTTGTCTTTCAGGATCCTGACCTTTATCTCTCCATTGTCTTTCTGGCAATTCACCACAGATATTAGCCTGTCCTTGGTGGCAGCAACCTTCTCACCCCTTATCCTTCCTGGGAGAACAAGCCTTGCCTTGACAATGTCATCCTTGGCAAAAGGCTTCTCTATCTTTCCTGTCTTGTGTATGTTGAAGTCTTCCTCAGAAAGTTTGAGCTTCAGGCCATATCTCTTCTCCAAAACCTTTAACATCTCAAAAAAGGCCTCAAACGGCATCTCTTTTGCAGGATTCCTGCCAAATCTGTAGTAGAGCATGTTCTGTATGCCAAGTATTACCTTGAACTTGGCATCTTTCCTTAATTCTAGCACAAATTCGCAGAGCTTTTCAAGCTCCCCATCAGAAAATCCAGGCACGTAGACAGGAGCAATATTGAGATTCATGTATTTTGGTATTATATGGGCCATCTCCTGGACTCTTGCAGGATTATAGGCTTTCGTCCCTTCCAGCTGCTGGGCCTTCTCCTTTGTCATGGCATTCAGGCTAAGATTGATGCGAGTCATGCCGGCCTCTGCCAGCTCTTTGATGAATCTTTCATTCAGCATCGTGCCATTTGTGTTCATCGTGATCTCCTTGATCTCAGGCATCTGCCTTATCTCCTTGATCACTTCCACAAGCGGAGCATAAAGTGTCGGCTCTCCATTGGGATTGAACAACGCTTCTATGTCATCGCATCCCTTCTCCTTC
>JAGVOV010000152.1 GCA_020052545.1 archaeon
CAACCTTACTTACCAGCAAGCGGCCTAGGCAAAGCTTAGGCCCGTGGAGGTAATAAAATGTTGGACGAAATGCTGGAATCATTCGGCATGGTAGCCACATACAGGGTGATTGAGAAGTGTTGCGGCTACAACGATGAGGCATATAGGATAATGAGGCAGAATCTCACTAACAGCAATGAGAATGGTCGGCCTGGCATGATATTCGCGAACTCATGGTGAAAGATAAGTATCGACTATGAACTTTTTCAGCGCCTTGTCTGCCTGGCTTTTTGTCGGCCGGCTGATTTCAACATTGACAATCGTTCTTTCCTTGTTGCCAGGAAAGCTGAGGTGCGCCTCAGCACGCCATATCTCTTCGCTCTGGTAAATCTCTATATTTGCCGGAAGCCTATATGGCCTAACGCCTCCAACGGACAGATAGATGAATTTATGATACTTCATTAGAAAGAGCCAATTGCCCGAAATGATAAGGCTGATGTTATTATTTTAACAAGAGAACTACCTTGCATATAATATCATTATTTGGCTCAATATTTTTGTTTCAGCCTTTGATTTACCTGGACCATTGAGTGTTACTCCTATTGTACGACTTTTTGGCTTCTTGTCTCCAATTACCTTACCAAAATAATCTTCCCTATGGGGCTCTATGAAGGATACTTCTGCATGCCAGGCACCAAATGGCTGCGTTTGATAAAGGGATATGTTGGCCTCTACTGTTAGGCCATAACATCCGCCAACTGAGAAGCGCTTATGGTATTGTATGATATTATACCTTTCCTGATTTCTGTCTTCACCCATAGATAGTAGGTAAGCTGCAATAATTTAAAAATCTTCTTACCAATCAATTTTTATACTGGAACAGAAGACTTCCAGATATGAAAGACGACAAGAGCACGACATTCCAGGAAGTGAAGGATGACATAGTCCAATTCATCGATGAGCGCGAATGGAAGAATTTCCAGGAGCCCAAGGAAGTGGCTATATCTCTCTCTTTAGAGGCTGGCGAGCTGCTTGAGAACTTCCAGTGGGTCAACACGCCGATAGAAGAGATCAAGGCAGATCCAAAGAAGATGGAGGACATCTCTGATGAATTGGCTGATGTGATCATCTACGCGATGCAGCTCTCTAATGCCTTCGGTCTTCAATTGTCTGAATGCATCAGGCAGAAGATGGAGAAGAACAGGAAGAAGTATCCTGCCAACCTTGTCAAGGGCAAGCATCACAAATACACTTATTACCAATCACAGAACAAGGTTGAATAAGTAGCCCGTGAACATTATGCCTAGGGCCACGATGCCAAAATAAAGGAAGAGAAGCCTTGGCTTAAGGATTTTTCTAAGTATTATGAACTCGGGGAAGCTCAATGCTGTGACTGCCATCATGAAAGCCAATGCTGTGCCGAGAGGCAACCCTTTCTCTATCAATGATATCACCACAGGAATTGTGCCTGCTGCGCTGCTGTATAATGGCACGCCTATCAGGACCGCTATCGGGACGGCGAAGATATTGCCCTTGCCTGCAATCTTTGCTAGGAAATCAGCTGGGGCATAGCCATGGATCAATGCGCCGATGGCGACGCCTGCCAAGACATAAGGAAAGACATTCCTTGTTATGTTGATGGCCTGTTCCCACGCGTTTCCTGCCCTCTCTCTCCATTTTATTTTCCCAACATTGTACAGCTTGATTTTCTTTTTCCAGACATAGCTTTCGACATATTTCTCTAAATGCATTTTCCCTAAGATGAAACCCATAACAGTAGCAATTATGACTCCAGATATCACATATAACAACGCAATTTTCCATCCAAATAACCCAAGCAACAATATGGCAGCAATTTCATTCACCATGGGTGCTGAGATAAGATAAGAGAATGTAACTCCCAGTGGGACTCCAGATTCAAGGAAGCCTATGAATAATGGGATTGCTGAGCAGGTGCAGAATGGAGTTATGGTGCCGAACAATGCCGCGAGGACATTGCCGAAGATGCCGAATTTGCTGTGCAGTATCTTTCTCACCTTGTCAGGCGGCACATAGCTTCTCAGATATGATACAACAAAGATTATAGTCAATAAAAGTAGCAGTATCTTTATGCTGTCATAGATGAAGTAATTCAGCGAAGCGGCGAGCTCACCTTTGAGGCCAAGCAAAGAATTTGTGAAGGCATCAGTGATATACTGTATCGGATAAAATATGTCCATCAGCCAAGCACCTTCAAGATTTTCTTAATTTTAAGGTTTTTTATCGAATAATAAATCCTTTTGCCTTCTCTTCTTGATTTTAGGACGCCAGAAGATTCCAACTTGCCCAGATGTATCGACACAGTAGATTGGGTCCTTTTTATCTTTGGGAATATCTCGCAGACGCATCTTTCGCCATCGACGAGAAGCTTCACAATGTTGAAACGCGTCTCATCAGACAATGCTTTGAGGATCTTCATCGAATCTTTCATATTTACATATTGACAAGTGTCAATATATAAAAAGCTTTCTAAAAATTCTTACTTGCCTTTCCTGAAGATTTCTATATATTGGAGCTGGTCATAGCCCGTATTCTCATAAGTCAAGCCTGTTTCGGTAGTAAAGACTGAATGGGCCCCAAACCTTTTCAGCCTCTCTGAGAATGGTTTATAGTGTGGGATGTCTGCCCCGTTCAAAGCTGCTATCAAAAGCCCGTTGTCTTTCAGATGAAGGATGCCGTTATGGAAAACAGCCTCCCATTTCTTTTCATCAACCAGGTCAGGGTGCCTTATTGAGATTAAATCATAGCCTTGCTGTGAAAAATAGCCCATTGGCAGCATCCATATGCTTTTATCCGCGGCATTCCCACTTATTAAACCGCCAAAGAAGACTGCATAATCCTTTTCGCTGTCTCCACCAGGCTTTAAGGCATGCAAAGTGCAGCCTGCAACTTTAAGGTCATCAAGTGAATAATTTCTTCTGTGGAACTCTCTCAATATCCTTGCTTCATTTACCCCTGAAGCTCCGACGACCATCGCCAAAGCTTTTTTCTCAGGATTGTAAAGCGGCTTTAAGTATTTCTCCAGAAGCCAGACATCTACTGGCTCAGGTGGGTCAAGAACCCCAGGATCTCCAAAATTTTCCAGGATGTCCATAACTTCAATGCTTTGGACTTTCTTCATCGTGGTCATTTCAGGGCCTTATTTATACTTTCAATGCGCATTATGGTAGAAGCCGCGGAATCTAAGACGCCGTTGGCTATAATAATAGAATAGCAAAGTGAATCGTCACTTATATCCCTTATTGTCTGGGTTTCTGCCAAAAGCTCTCCAAGCCTCACTTTTTTTATTCCATCAAGGTAGCCTTTTACTGTGCTGATTTTATCTGCTGCATCAGTTAATTTGCTGCTACTGACGCAGCTCAAGACAGATTCAATCCCTGAATTGAAGATATCTGTCTGGCTTCTG
>JAGVOV010000192.1 GCA_020052545.1 archaeon
ACGGCTGGAAATTAAAGATAGGGCGATATGTCGCCCTCACAGGCTATCATTTCTGGCTTTGGTATGTCATGTGGCCATTGCTGATCACGCTGCCTCTTGTAGTCTATGGCTGGGACACTAAGCTTTTCGGCGTTCTGGCGACAGCTTTCATCTCCGGCTGTGTCATCGAGGATTTTGGCTGGTACGTGGTCAATCCTGAAGTCAAAGTCAAAGAGCTCAACACCGATTTTGCCAGCTATTATCCTAGGATAAAGATAGGCAGCATCCGCATACCCACATTCTACTTCGTCTCCATAATAATCTCGATTGCATTGTGGTATTTCTTGTGGAAATGAGGATGGAAAAGCTCAGTAATATCGACAAGAAGCTCCTTTACAGGCTGCGCATCTTCCTTGCGATCTTCATCATCATGGTATGCGTGATAGCCTATGATGTCTATGTCGGCACAATAACTGTTTTCATAGCCCTTGATGGTCTCTTCATCGGCATACTCCTTGGCTTTGTTGTCGGAAGGGTCTTCCACATATCCTGGGACTATGACAGGTCAAAGGTGATCGGGCGCCTTGATAAGATAGGCATAATAATCCTCATCTGCTATCTTATCTTCTCTCTGTTCAAATTCTGGATTCTGGAGCAATGGCTTCATGGCCCATTGCTCACCGCTTTCAGCCTGAGCATCATAGCAGGGATAATGCTCGGCAGATGGATAAGCATCGGCCTCAACATAAGGCAAGTCCTCTACAACCGCGGAATGGTATGATAGCATTCTTGTGCAGCATAAACGTAGGCGGCCACAACATCACAAAGATGGACGCTTTAAAGAAATTGTTTTCTGGTCTTGGACTGAAGGATGTCTCATATTATAAGCAGAGCGGAAATGTGATGTTCAATGGTAATATTGCCGCAAAGAAGATTGAAGGTGCAATAAAGAAGGATTTTGGGAAGGATGTTAAGGTCTTTGTTTTGGATGTTGTTAGAATCAAAGAGATATCTAAAATTAAACATCCTGAAGAATCCCCGAGCAAAAAGCTTTATGTGACTTTCTTTGACAAAACAAAACCAATAGCTCCTTTCAGCACCCAAGATATTGATATTTTTCTCTTCAAAGAGGATTTTGCCTTCAGCTTCGCGCTTCTCAGGAATGGAAAGTTCGGCAACCCCAATCTAGCGATAGAGAAAGCGATCAAGGCTCCTGCCACGACAAGGAACTGGAACACAATAAATACTGTTGCTGCATTTTCTAAGGATTGAATATGGCAGCCTTAATCTTCCTTTCTGCGATAAGCCTTTTATTGGCCTCGTTGTAAGTGTCATATATCCTCTGCACCAGCCTATTGCCCTTGTTCATGCCATAAAGGTTTATTTTGCCTATTCTTCTTCTTGCCACAAGGATTTCTTGCTTGATCAGGCGAGGCAACAGGAGCTTCATGGTGGAATAGCCTACATTCGCATTCCTGCTTATCTCGACCATGCTCCAGGATTCCCTGTCATTTTCTATAAGAAAATCAAGCACCCTCACTGTCGGATTGTTTCCCATCACCTCAACGAACGACGTTTTCATCTTGCCCTCGCCAAATCCATTATCTCGTCCATCCTTTTCCCGTTCAATGTCAAGGCATTCTTCGACTGCTTCACAGTTATCACATAACCTTGCCTCACAAGCCGCTCAATTGCCCTTCTAACATCTTTTTTCTCTTCAGGCTTCCATTCGCAGCGCAGCAATGTGTCCAGCTGCATATGATGCCTGCCTATAACTCGTCTTGCGAGCAGTTTTCTCAGCACTGCAGCCTCAATCTGTATCGATTCCATTTTCATTATTTAAATATTTCTATTTTTAGCCCTGCAAAGCTATTAATTACTATAAGATTGTTTTAATTTCATCTTTGAAAAAGATTGCTGCTGAATTTCCGGAAGCCTTCCGGATCTTCTGAAAGAATTTTTTGCTATAGATCCACTGGCATAGGCATATGCCCAAAGAAATATACGGCAGCCGGGAATCCCACCAAATCTTTGCGAAATATTTGATAGAAAGCATTAGTGAGGGGCATAAAGCCCCTCTCCATACGGCAGCCGGGAATCGAACCCGGATCTCAAGCTCTTTCCAACGTTAGTTGTGGGAAGCTCGCATCATACCACTAGACTACAGCCGTGTATGCGGGCGGCAGGGTTCGAACCTGCGCAAGCACTAAGCTAATAGGCCCTGAACCTATCCCGTTTGACCGCTCCGGCACGCCCGCTTGAGCTAGAGGATTCAAAGAGGAGTTAAAAAGGTTTCTAAAACAATGAAGCTGCTGCCTGCTGGATGAAAGATATTATCGGCCCGGGATAAACGCCAGCAAAGATCACAACAACGAGGCAGGCGATTATCGCAATCTTGTGCTCCAAAGACAATGGAACGATGACCTTGCTCTCTTTCTCCGAATACATCTGCCTTATTATCCTTAAATAATAGTAAAGCGCGATGACGCTGTTGGCGATGGCAAAAGCGACAAGCCAGCCATAGCCTGAATCCAGAGCTGCAGCGAACAAAAGGAACTTGCTGGAAAAGCCCGCAAGCAACGGGACGCCGGCCAGAGAGAGCAGGAATACTGCCAGCGAGGCCGAGAGGAACTTGTTTCTCCAGCCTATGCCTTCAAAGTTATTGAAGTGTTCAATCTCGCTTTTCATGAAAAGGCCAAGCACAAGCAAAGCGCCGACAACCATGAAAGCATGTGTGAAGATGTGGAATAAAGAAGCTGTCAAGCCAAGCTGGTTTGCTGTGACAAGGCCGAGCATTATGAAGCCTGCATGGCTTATTATTGAATAGAATATAAGGCGCCTGACATTTGTCTGTAAAAGGGCAGTGACATTGGCCACTGTCATCGTTACAACAGCAATCAAGGCAAATATTAATGCCCAGTTCATCGTTACATCAAAGATCACAAGCAAGAGCCTCAGAAAGACTGCGAATGCCGCTTTCTTCGATAGTCCTGCAAGCAATGCTGTTACTTGATATGGGCTTCCCTGATAGACATCAGGCATCCAGAGATTAAAGGGGAAAAGCCCCATCTTAAATCCTATACCTGCAATTAAAGAAGCTACCCCTATTGCTGCATATGGCGCATCGCTCAATGTTATCGAGGCTATCTTTGTCGTGCCTGATAAGCCGTAGATTATAGCCAGTCCAAGTATGCTTAGGCTGCTTGATATCGCGCTTATCACAAAATATTTTGTCGCTGCCTCCATCCTCTCTTTAGTCTTGCCGAAAGCGACAAGCATGTAAGATGGCATCGCGACCAATTCCATTGAAAGGAAGATAAGTATAAGATCGGCGGAGCCTGCAGCCAATATCAGTCCTGTAGTAGAAAGCAGCAGAGATGAATAATAAGCTGAATGGTTTGAGGTCACTTCTTTTGATGAGACAATTGCTATAACTAAGGACAATGATAAGAAGATGAAAGTGAAGAATGTGGTAAAAGCGTCCATCCTGAAGACGCCCTGCAAAACTCCAGATTTGCCTGATGGCAACATGAAAAATAATATTAGTGAATAGAGCAATGCGCCAAAGGCTATGTCATAAGCAAGATTCCCTTTGTCTTTTCTGAACATGCCAATGACTAGGATTATCGCCACCGCGACGGGCAGCACGATTATTGGAGCTATCAAATTAAGCATTTCAGCCTCCGAAAGTGTTTATGACTGCAACTAGCAGCTTTGGGAATATACCTAATATAAAGACGAATAGCAGCAGCAGGGCGAACGGGAAGAAATTTATCCCCGCATCATTGAGTTTCAGGTTCAATCTCGGCCCGAAGAATGTCTTCTGCAGCAGCAAGACCATGTAAGCCGCATTTGATATCATGCCGAGCAGCGCAAGCAAGGCAATGAGGCCAAAGGCATTGAAAGCTGAAAGCATCACCATGAATTCTGCCACAAATCCTGTCATACCTGGCAGCCCTATCGCACCAAGTCCTGCAACGACGAAAAGCCAGCCGATGACAGGCATGCTTGTCGCCAGCCCTTTCATCCTTGAAAGCTCAAAGGTTCCTGTCCTTTGGTGTATCGCACCTGCAAGGCCGAAAAGCAACGCTGCAAGAAGGCCATGGCTTACCATGCCAAATATTGCTCCTGAAAAGCCTAGGGCAGACAATGTTGAAATCCCCACCAACACATACCCCATATGGCTTATGCTCGAATATGCTATCAGCCTCTTCAGGTTTGTCTGCATGAGGCAGATTATCGCGCCGTAGATTATCGTCATTATCCCGAATGCAAGCATCAATGTTGAGAGCTGCTGCGCGGCTTTCGGGAATAGGCCGACGCCAAGCCTCAAAAGCCCATAGCCGCCCATCTTCAATAAAACCCCAGCAAGCATCATGCTTCCCGCTGTCGGCGCCTGGACATGCGCATCAGGAAGCCATGTGTGCAATGGCACGATAGGCATCTTGATGAAGAAGACAAACAAAAGCAGGGAGAACATTATCATCTGTAATGGGACAGGTAATGATACCTTGGCCAATTCAGGGATGCTGAATGTGCCTGAAACGAAAAAAAGCATGATGATGATGAACAGCATGACCAGGCTTCCCACATGGGTGTAGATAAAAAATTTCATCGCCGCATATTTCCTGTCCTCAAGGCCCCAGATCAATATCAGCAGGAACATGAAGATAAGGACAGATTCCCAAAATACATAGAACAAGAATAGGTCAAGTGAAGCGAAGACGCCGATTATCGAGGCTTCAAGCAACATAAGGAATGAGTAATAACTATTTTCCTTATCTTTCACTTCCCTAAAACTCACCAGCACAGCAGCGAAGCCGAGCAATGCAGTGAGCAGTATCAATGGATAGCTCAATCCGTCTATGCCGAGATGATAATTTATCTTTATGCTGCCAGCATCTATCCATTTCACATTTTCCTCAAATTGGTATGTTGTTGTGTTGAAGCTGTAGAAAAACAGTGAAACTACTAAGACCAACAACACCAAAAGCGTTGCTGTAAGCGCCACCATCTTCGGATTTTTCTTATAGAACAATGAGGCAAAAGCTCCGATCAAAAGCAGTGCGAGCAATATCGTTATCATTTTTTACCTCATGAAAGCTATTATCGCTATTAATGTCACGAATCCCATTACTATGGCAGTGACATAAGTCTGCACCCTTCCTGTCTGAATCAGCCTCAGCCTCGCGGAAAGGCCGTCCAGGCCGATTATTATCGAATCCAGCAGCCTGTTTATCATCTTGTCAATCCAAAAGAATGCACTTGATACATTGAAGGCAGATTCTGATAGGTAATAGTATAATTTCTCAAACCTAAAACCCTCAGCAGCATAGCCTTGTAGCGCTGTCAATTTCCTCTGCTGCTCTCTGTGATATTTCTTATGAGCTATGAAAATTGCTGATAAAATGATTAGGGTTGATAATATTGAAAGAGTAAGGTTTACATGAAATTCTTCATCAAACCAACCCATTAAAAAGTAGATTATTATTCCTCCGAACACAACAAGCAAGCCGAGTATCGGCAAGGGCGCCTTCATCGAGGCTTCAACCTCATGCTTCTTGTCAATCTTCGTCTCCTTCTTCTGGTTGAAGATGATGAAGAACCATCTGAAGATGTAGAGCGCACTGAGGAACACTGCAAGAGCGAAGAATATCGAAAGCAGCAGATTATTGCTGTCCCAGACTAAGCCGAAGATCATCTCCTTGCTCCAGAATCCATTCAATGGAAAGAGGCCTGCAAGAGAGAGACAGGCGAACAGCGCCGCTATTGGGATAATTTTTGCCGAGAAATGCCTCCTCATGGCTGTTATGTCTTGTGTTGATGTAGCGTGTATCATGATGCCTGCGAACATGAACAACAAAGCCTTGAAGAAGGCATGGTTGATTATCTGGAATAAAGCTGCAGTGGAGCCAGCAAGGCCAAGCGCAAGCGCGATGAAGCCGAGCTGGTTTATGGTGGAATATGCCAGCACTCTTTTGATGTCATTCTCGAACAGCGCATGCAATGCGCTTATCGCTATCGTCATGACTGCAATGACGACAATCAAAGGGAGCAGAGCTGTCGCGATGAACAATGGAAGAAGCCTAAGGATGAGGAAAAGTCCGGCCTTCACCATAGTTGCAGAGTGTAAGAAGGTTGACACTGGCGTCGGACCTTCCATGGCATCAGGCAACCAAACATGGAAAGGAAACAATGCTGATTTGGTTGCCGCGCCAAGGAAAATTAGTATTGATGCCAATAATGTCTGTGATGTTATGCTGCCTATCTTGATGAAAGTGAAGAGCTGCAGGAAATTGAATGTCTGATATTGAAGATAAATTAATATTATTCCGCCCAACAAGCACATGTCCCCAACTGCGATTATCAATAATGCCTTCCTCGCCGCTTTTGCTGCGCTATCCTTGTTGTGCCAGAAGCCTATCAGGAAATAGGAGCATATCCCCATCAGGCCCCAGAAGAAATAGAGCTGGATGAAATTCCCTGAAAGGACGACAAAAAGCATAGACGAGGCGAAGAGGCACATCAATGAATAATATCTCCTCTGGCTTTCCTCAAACCCCATGTAGCCTCTTGAATACACCAAGACAAGCAAAGCGATGAAAGATACAACTAAGGACATTGTCAGGCTTGATTGATCTGCGAGGAAGCCAAACTCAAGCTTCACTCCCGCGACATTCAGCCATTCAAACT
>JAGVOV010000036.1 GCA_020052545.1 archaeon
GTATAATAATTGATTCTGTCGCCAACAGTATAAGTTGTTGTTTGGTCAGGGCTGTTGAAAACGATGCTTATTGTGCCGTCATTGGCATAATAAGTGCACCATTTGTCTGTTGGGGGTTTCCTGTTTATTGTAACACTTATAGCTCTGTCTGTGCTGCTATAAGTGGTTCCTTTCTTTGAATTGCAGTCAGTGAACAAGACCCATTGGAAGAACTCATTATTGTTCACTGTGAATTCCGCTTTGCCAAGAGCGTCAGTCTTCTGGGACTGCAGAAAGCTCGGGTCTGTGAGCCCAACCATGATTATTGTAGCATCGGCGTAAGGCTGGCCCCCTAAATCAGTGACGATAAATGATATTTTAACGGCACTGACAAGTGGTAACACAAGAATAAATAAAAACAATGCACCAGGGAGGAAGCTCTTTCTCATCTATAACTACCTCTTTTTCCACTTCTGGAATCCTAAGGCTGCCACTGCGATCAAAGCCGCTAATGCAACCAGGTAACCCCAGTTCCAGCCGCCCTTGAGCCCCAAGATGTTCGCCACAGTGAATCCTGTCGGCGTAGCTGCTTTCTCAGCAGGCTTGAATTTTGACGCATCAAAGCCTATTGTAGTCTCCGGCTTCTTAGGCTCACCCAGATTGATTGTCTTGATCTCTGGTTTTGTTGTCGTTGTTGTCACAATAGTTGTCGGTGCCACACATGACTGTGTCTCCGCAGGCTTTGCAATTGAAGTACAGTAATACTTCAACTTTGTGCATGTCCTTGCCTGCGTTCCAGCCGTGCATGTGCTCCATTCTGAGCAGCTGTATGTGTTGCTGCAGTCCACTTGGCCACCGCCGCCACCGCCACCGCTAGAGACTGTTGTTGTTGTGACAGCTGTCTGTGTGTATGAGCTAAAACTAGTGAAGTGCTTTGTCCATATTACAAGATCGCTTCCAGAATTTATCTTACAATCTCCCTCTGCTGCAAGCGCATTTCCAGTTGCCTGGCTGTCTGCGCTGCACGTTGCGGTTATCTCGGTGAAAGCTTGGCTCGGTCTTGAATAACCGGCCCTTAATCCTGCCTGGCCTGGAAGCAATATCCTGACACCCTTGTCAAAGACGAGCTTCTTGTCCGAAAGGCCGACTTCCATGACTTTATTGACAGACTTTGTGAAGCCAGATGAGGTCGGCAAGGTTACTGAGCTTGTCGCTTTCACTATTGGCATCACTAAGCTTCCGTTCCATGTCCCGTCAGTATCCTTTATCTTTACTCCTGCCGGAATCGTTATCTGGAAATTATTAGCTGATGTTGCCGATTCCCTAGTCAATGTCAATTCTACGCTTACTGTGACTTGAGCCTTGCTGTCATTCGTCAATTTAACAGCTGATCCTAAATCTAATTTGACTTCAGTCGAGTCTGACACTGTGTTGGGGACTGTTACTTCACTTAAGTTTCCAGTATCTTCTGTGTTGTTTAATATCATCACAGTCTTAGTCGCGTTGAAGGTAGCATTTTCAGATGCTGAACCAATAGAGATCTCTTCCACTTTGAGAATCTTCTTTGTAGAGAAGGTGCCCATCGCAGTTTCTAATGTGTCTTTTGCTGAGTTTACCGATGCTTGGCTTGCAGCCCCATTGTCCCTAACAACCTTGGCTGCGTCTATTGCGCTTTGGAATGCTGTCTTGTCTGCCGCCAACCACGTTCCCGCCACTATTCCTGTCGGGCTTGATGCATAAGTTGACTCTGCCTTTGTTATCACTGCCTTCAAGGCTGATTTGTCGACAGCGTTGAAGTCAGTGAAGTGGGCAGCATTGAAAGTCAATGTCCCGCCCGAATAGCTTAGCGCTGAGACTCCGGCTCTTGAGTCACTTGAACTTACTATTGTGCCATTGTCAAGTTCAACTATTATCTCTGGAGTCCCTTGGAATCCAAGATCATACATGGTCAGCACTGCTCCCGCTTCCTTGAACGCTTCTGCTGTCGAGGCGTCAAAGCCTATCTTAGCTGTCGTGAAGTTGAGCTTTGTCTCCAAGCTTTGGAGGAAAGTTGTTGTTGCATTATCAGTCAGGTTCAATGCGTTTGAGAATGCTATCTTGCCGAAGCCTGTCTTCTCAAAGGAGAGGCCTGAGCATGCTGTAGGCGCTGTTCCGCAAGTTTCTATGTTATTCACTATACCTGCTCCTGTGAGTATTGAATGCACATTGTTGAATATCACTTTGTAGATGCCTACCTGGAATGCGGCGACCGCATTGTTCAATGTGGTGACTGCTCCGTCAATCTGGGATTGGCTGGAAGCCGGATTATCCCTGATTGCCGTGGCTGCATCGATGGCTGCCTGCAATGTGGCCTTTGAGCCTGTGGGATAATCGCCTGTTGCGTTCCCCTCAACGGCAATGTTGTGCGTCCCCTGGGCCGTCGCTATCGCAGTGTTCAGCTCAGTAAGGAAGGTCCCTATGTTAAGGACAAGATCAAAGCTTTTTGTCACCTTGTTCCCGTATGGGTCTTCGAAATTTATTGTGATGGTGTAATTTCCTGTAGTTATATTGACAGCGCTCAGATCGGATGATGCATTTACATCAGGCAGATTTATCAAAAAACCCGTCTGCTTGTTCACCAGCTTTACCGCGGTCGAATTGAAGCGCGAAAAGTTGAGGAAGGTGGTGACGTTCAAGTAAGGTATTATCTCGTTGAGCAGCTCTGAAGGCGTCACGGAATTTATCTTCTTGTTTATCAAATCCTTGAACTTGCCGACCGTCTTGGTGTCAAGATCCTGGTAGCCCTCGCTCAGCGAAGCGTAATAATAGTTGCCATTTTTCGTTATTGTGGAATTCCAACTGTAAGGCCCGCATGCGTTGCGATCCTTCAATATCGGCGTCAGCTTTGACAAAGGATTCGCGTTGATCTCACTTATTGCCAGGTCGTAAATCGGGTTATAGCTAGGATTTTCCTTAAACCAAGTCAAAAACGCGTCGACCATTCTACCGGCCATATCTTTTTGTGTGCTCCTATCAATGAAAAAGCCGTTAGCCACAGTACCATTATTGAATGAGAGGCCGCCTGCATCGCATTTAAGGTTGTTCTTCCTGAAAGTCAGGTCGAAATTTATCCCTTTGAGGAAATCTGTGATGTTGAAATTGTGGTAAGTGAAATTGAATTGCCCCTTAAAATCTATATTCCTTATGGCTATTGACTTGCCTTCTAGATTGAAGCTCTGCACGCTTGCGCTTGAGTCGTGGTTATTGATGGTTATTGTGAGGCCGTTCAATGAACTGAGGAACTCGTCAAGATAAGAGTTGATGGTTATTTTGAAAGGTTGGCTTGTTGCCGGGTCTATAAGTTGTGAGCCATCAAAAGTAAATGTCCTGTTGCCCTTCTTGCTGCTTGGAGTGAAATTGAATATGAGTTGATAAGGCAGAGAAGAATTTAAGTCCGCTATTGTAGCAAAAGTATCTCCGGCGAAATTACTTGAGAGGGATTTGCTGCTTATTGTCCCGGTATAATCAATGGCGATGTTATAGCTTCCTTTTATGACAGCATAAGGTGCCGGTGAAATACTCGTAACTGTCGCAGCTGTCGCGAACATACTGAAAGAGATTAAGAATATAGCCAAAGCAAATAGCATTGTTCTTTTCATTTTATTTTACCCCCTTAAGTAAAAATCGCTACAACCGCTACAATCACTACTAAGTCGGGTAATATGTATCGCTTTATAAAGTAGTAGGTTAATTTGAATCATTGAAATTTGCATTTTTCCGTCGCTGTTACTTGAAAAGTCTTAGAATATTAATGCATACAAATATAGGTTTATACTATATTTATAGCTTAATTTATAGCTTATACTGTGTAACCAATATTGATAAAAAAATCAGAAATCTCTCAGCAGGATCAAGTACAATATCACAAGCACAGAGAAGATAAGCAAGGCATACCTGAGTAAGTCTGAGCTATTGTCACTGAACACGGTTATTGTGACATGAGGCGTCGTTATTGAGAGGTTATTGCTGTCAGTCGCGGTGAATGTCATGTTCTCGCTGCCTTCCCAGCCATCTGATGTCAATCTTACTAGGCTGCCATTTATCTTCGCCGCTACATTCTTATTGCCAGAAACTGAAAAATTAATCGTGTTGTTCTGCACTATGAACACTTGGCTAAGGTCAATGACGTGCTCCTGCCCCTGGACAAAATATTGCCTGAAAAAGCTTTCATCGCTTGTGTCTGGAGCTCCCCTGATATTCATCACTTGGTAGATAGATAGCACCAATAGGGCAAAGCAAATCAGCGATATCAAGACTTTCAATGCCTTTGATTGCCAGAACATTTTGTCGAATATCACTAAGATCAGGCACACAAGTGCGATGCAGGTTAAAACATAAAATACATTAGCCAGTAAAAGATTATATAATGAGCTGTGATAAACTCCAACCAAGACCCCAACAAGTGTAATCACAAACACAACAAAGGCTATCTTGACATAATCTTGGACTTTGCTGAAATCGCGTTTTTCGTTGGCATTTTTCAGGCTTTTTGTCTTTGTCACTGAAACTTTTGTCTTTGGGATATTTATCCTTTCAACAGCTATTTTCTCTTCTTTTTCCTCTTTCTTCCTTGATGAGAATAAGAGGAGCAATAAGGCAACCACCAGCACAAATGCCGCCACATACCACCCTATTAAGGACTCCTTCTTCTGCTCTTTCAAAATCAAAATGCTGCCTTTGTTTGCATTGCCGAGCGTGCTCATCGTCAAGTTCACCGTCTTGTTGACGCTGAGATTGCCTATCAAGTAGAATCTTGCCTTTTCGTTTGGCCACAGGAAAGCATATTGATGGTCTGTGATGACGCCTTTAGTTGTTGAATTCACGATGAATTGCGTTCCTTTCCTGCCTGTGTTCTTTATCGTGAATTGTGCTGTCTTGTTGCCGCTGAAAGTTATATTGCTCTCCAAGATAGAGGCCAAATAACACTCTGTCTTAGGCACTATTTTGAAGCCAATAGGGATTATCTGTTTCTTACCATCCAAGTCTATCGTTAGATCTATACTGACATTGCCTGAAACTGGAGTATTTACCGTCAACATCGCTTCCTGGCTCGTGCCTGGCTGGATGTAAAGCTTGTTCACATTGAGCTTCGCAAAAGGGACATTTACCGACAGGTTAAAGGCTTCAAGCCTTGTGCCGGTGTTGCTCAACTTTATTGCGTAGTCATACTTGCTGCTTGAGCACAGTTCTCTCTCCACTTGCCACATCTCTGTCTTGTATGCAGAGCAGTCACTGACATTGACATCAATCTTCTTGTTCAGGGACACTATGCCGTTAGTGTCCTCGACATGGAAATTGAGGCTGTATTTTCCAGGCTTGCTCGTGTTGACTGTGAAATACTGCTGCTTGCTCTCTGAAGGCTTCAGTTTTATCCCTTCAGCCTTGAATTCTGCCCACCTGGCGCCTGACATGTATAAATTGTATGTTGTGTTGAACTTGCCGTTGTTGCCTAGGCTGAAGCTTATCTTGCTGTCCTTGCCAGAACATAAATCATGGTTAGCTACATCAAGCGTCGTGTTGTGGCAGCTTAGTGTTCCAAGCGAGAAATCTGCTTCAGCAATATCATTGTTCGCCGCTGACTTTGCGATGAATTTGCCATCTTCAACGCCATTGAAGCCGCAAGGGAGTATGACTTGCGCGTACACTGTCGCGCTTTCGCCAGGCCCGAGTATCAACGGATTCTGGCTGAACTGGACAAAAGCGTCTGCTGAATATGAGAGGTAATAAGTGTCGAGGAAGCTGTTCGTGTTCTTGACATCCATCGTGTAGACTGTCGGCACGCAATTGCAGTTGGCCAAGCCTGACTGCTGGACTTTAAGATCCACATTGCTGCATTTGGCGAGATTCGTGCCCTGCTCCAGTGTCTTTGATGTGCCTAAGTCTGTCTGCACAGTTATCTCTGATGTATAACTGGCCTGCTTGCCGCACGGCGCGTTTGTCATTATAGACACTGTCTGCTGCTGGCCCGGCTGAAGAGAAAACTGGCTTGGGAGCACTGTAGAGTATTTTGCTGATTTACTGTCTAGGGTAACGAGATAATTGCTGTATATCTGCCCGGAATTCTGAATATAAAGTTCCTGCTCAGAGAAACCGCAGCTGCATACATCATTGCTTTTCTTCTGCAGGCCGAGCTGGAAATCTTCCGGAGCGGCGTACACAGTGCTGATTAACAAAAAAGTTAAAAAAAACAGAGCAAAGAGGGTTTTGCGCATCTGGCAACCTCAGTAGTAAGGCTCGCCGCTCACGTCTTCGCTGCCCTTATCCTGCATCTTCTTGAATCCAACGATAAGGCCAATTATCACAAGCAGGACAACAAGCACAATCAGCACCATCTCAAGCGTGTTTGTCACATCGCCTGATGCTGCACTGCCTTTGACAATGTTTGCCTTCATCGGGATCTGCTGCAGAGTGTCGCTGCCTGACTTAACAGTTACAGAGAATATCTGCTCGCCCAATGTTGCAACCTGAGTCGCGGCGACATATACATAGACTGTCGATGTCTGGCCTGGCTGCAGCAACACTGTGTTGCTCGGGCTCACTCTTGTGACTGCCCAGCTGCCTGCATCCACATTGACAGTGAATGTCTTTGATGTGCCTGCATTGTTGGTCATGGTTATAGGATAGACGCCGCCTGCAGCCCCGATCTGGACTTCCTGATATGTGGAAGTTGCTGAGATTGCCGCTGTAGGCAAGTTTCCATTGCCTGTTCCTATCCCTGTCGCTTCAGTGCATGAGCTGTCTTCCACAACATTTATCGATCTCTTGGCTGTGGTAGATTTGTCTCCATCCTTGAAATAAATGGTTGTAATGACATTGTAAGAGCCTTTCTTTGCGCACAATGGGATCCTCATGAAAAGCTGCTCTGATGTCGTGCTCTGGTCTTCATCAAGGCTGTCGATATAATCTGTCGCAGAGACTCCAAGGTCTGGGATGGCAACATTAACTTTTATGCCGTCCTCTTTCTTTGTCCCAAGATTCTTGACACGGACGCTTGCCACCAAGGCCCTTCCTGCGATGACTTCGTTCTCTGGATTTAGGACAACATCCCTTATCCATACATCATTATTGGTATTTGACATCCTCAGCTCATAAGTCTGCTCTA
>JAGVOV010000055.1 GCA_020052545.1 archaeon
CTTCTGTTGTAGGAGTTACATCAACCACAGTCTGATTCTTTATGACGACAACCTTGTCTGGCTCTTTTGCGGCTTTTGTCTCGTTCTCCGGAACAACCTCAAGCTTTGGCCCCGTGTCATTCAAGTAGACAAATATCTTGGCTTTCTTCCTCAGCTCATCAGTGTAGTTCTGGAAAGCGCTTTTCTGGCTCTCTACCTTGGCCTTGAACTCAACCACATCTTTGGAATCCTCGAATGCCACTTTCCTGTCAAGAACCTTTATTATGTGATATCCAAATTGGGTCTCAACAACATCGCTTATCTGGCCTTTTTCGACGCTGAAAGCAGCCTTTTCGAATGCAGGCACTGTTTCGCCATGCTTGATCCAGCCAAGATAGCCGCCGACCTTTGCGCTTGAGTCAAAGCTGTACTCTTTTGCTAGATCCTCAAAATTAGAGCCTGAGTTCAGCTTTGACCGGACATAATCCGCAGTCTCAGAGCTGTTGACCAAGATATGCTCGACCTCGGCCTTGTCGAACTGATCGCGGTTCTTTTCATAGAAAGCCCGCAGCTGATCATCACTCAGCGTCACTTTTGATAATATCGTCTGATTAAGCAGCCTTGTTATCGTGAGCTGCGCCTTGTAGAAATTTTTGAGCTCCTGCAATGTCAGGTTCTTCTCTTTCAAGGCCTGCTCAAATTGTGACTTGTTCATCATGCTCTGCTTCATGACATCATCGATGAAATTTTGCACATCTTTGTCCTGGACAACGATGCCCTGCTTCTTCGCCTCCTGAAGCAGCACTTTCTCATCAATCAGCTGATCAAGGATCTGTCTCTTGCTGTAGAAAAGTTTGTAGAAGCCTGGCAACCTATCGAACTGAGCATCAAGCTCGGCATAAGTTATCCCCTCTCCATTGACACTGGCAGCTGTTGTCTTGAGCTGCTGCACCCTTAAATATGAGACAAGGGCAAGTACAGCCAAGATGAGGACCAAGACTACGGCAACAGCGATGAGCCATGCCTTTGCCATGCTCCTTTCCTTGTGCTTCTTGTGGGCCTTTTTCTTCCCATTCTTCCTCTTATGCCCTTCAGAAATATCTTGATTCAGATTTTGTTCCTCATCCACAATAACCACCTTTTACCATTTTTCAATAGTCTCATTTTCTAAGTTATATCAGAAAAACTTACTTGCTTAATAAAGCTTTTGCTAGTTAAATATAAATATCAAGCAGGGCATTGTTTCGACTATGTATGACATAATAATAGGCAGGGACGATGCGGATAAGGAGCGCTTCGGCGACAAAGGCACTGTCCTTATAGGCAAGCATTATGTCAAGATGGGTAGGACAACATCTTTGTCAAACAGGATACTTCTTGATGTTGTCAGGAGCCATGTTGTCTTCATCGTGGGCAAAAGAGGTGGGGGAAAGTCATACACAATGGGTGTGATAGCTGAAGGGATCTCAGACCTGCCGGCAGAGGTCAAGCAGAATATCGCTGTCATATTGCTTGACACCATGGGAATTTACTGGACCATGAGGATCCCTAACAAGAAAGATGAGGAGCTGCTTGAGGAGTGGCAGCTAAAGCCCAAGCCATTGGATGTAAGGATATTCACGCCAATAGGCTATTTCAAAAAATACAAGGATCTAGGCATCCCTACGGATTACCCTTTCTCGATAAAGCCGAGCGAACTAGAGGCGAGCGACTGGGCGATGTCGTTTGAGATAAGCCTCAATGATCCTATTGGTGTTGCGATTGAGCAAGCAGTCAATGCGTTGAAAGAAGCAGGCAGCGAATATTCAATACAGGAGATAATAGAAAAGATCAATTCTCTGGATGCAGACAAGACTGTCAAGGAAGCAGCAGTCAATAGGTTCACGAATGCAGATTCCTGGGGGGTCTTCTCGGACAAAGGGACCGAATTGAGAGAGCTTGCCGAAGGGGGCAAAGTCACAGTGCTCGATGTGAGCTGCTATGTCACGCTTAACGACGGCTGGAAAATAAAAGCATTAGTTGTCGCGCTTGTTGCCCAGAAACTTTTCATAGACAGGATGGTGGCAAGGAAGAGCGAGGAATATAATGAGATCCATAAATCGGAAAATTTTTTCGGAGGTGAAGAAGTGAAGCAAGAGATGCCGCTCGTCTGGCTTGTCGTCGACGAAGCGCACGAATTCATGCCGAATCAGGGGAAGACTGTCGCCACCGACCCCTTAGTTACAATATTGAGGGAAGGGAGGCAGCCAGGGATATCATTGATCCTTGCCACACAGCAGCCGGGCAAGATACATACAGATGTGATGACCCAGGCCGACACAGTGATCGCCCACAGGATAACTGCAAAGCTTGACACTGACGCTCTTGGGACATTGATGCAGAGCTATATGAGGGAAGGACTTACAGTCATGCTAGATGACCTGCCTCGCGTCAAGGGCGCAGCGATAATATTCGATGACACAAACGAGAAGATGTATCCTATGAGGGTTCGCCCAAGGCTGACATGGCACGGCGGCGGATCCCCGACAGCCTTGCATGACAAAAAGAAAGAGTTCGAGCTTTAAAATTCTATAAAAAATAAAATTGCCGGAATCTCCGGCTTATTTTGCCTGCACCATGAAATCATACCATGGCTTCTCTGTGCTCTGCACGCTTCCATTGTCTGCGGATATCTGTGTCTTGACGCCATAACTCACTGGAATGATGCCGAAGACCTTACCTTCCTTCTGGCCACTGGCTTCATATACCGCTTTCCCATTATCCTTCAGCTCGATGTTGCTGATTTTGACATCAAGGTTCTCCGCAGCCTTCTGCGATGCCGCTTCTGGCAGCACCTTTATCTCCTTATTATCGCCGTCCTTTGAGATGTAAAGCTTGTTGTTCTCATAGACAAGACTCTCCCTTGTGTTTGCCTGAGCATTGTTTGCCGAGACAATCGTCTGCAGGGTTTCTGACTTAGCTTCAAAAGAGACATCAACCTGGCCGCTGCTTGTGGCCACAGGCACGATAAATGCTCCCTGGTCCTCAGTCTTTATACTTCTCTTCACATCACCAATATTTGTCGTAACCTGGGCCTCAAATGTCTTTGAGCCTGGTTCAATCCTTATAGATCTGACATTTGCGCCATTGTTTTCATCATCGCTGCTTATCTTAAGCTGTCCGCTGCTCACCTTCACCCTTATCTTAGGGCAGAGGCAGCCTTCAGCCACCTCTTTGCAGCCGGCCGGGCAGGTCTCAGCGAAATTGTCTTCATTGCCTCTCACTTTTATCTTCTTGGTAGCTATTCCGCCGCCGCTGAAGCTCGCGTCATTTCCATAACTAAATGTTACAAAATAATTTCCAGGATTGATCTTCTGCTGGGTCTTATCAACTCTTTGGTCATTTCCTGCAACTACTGGATAATCATTGTTGTAATAAGTCATGTCCCATGTCCCGATCAATGCTTTCTGGCCCGCCTGTATCTCAATTAGATACGAGGCTGCCATGCATCTTACCGGGCCTTGAAGCAGCAATTGCTCCTGCTTGCTGTCATCATTGCCTCTGCTCACTGTGAAAGACACATCGCACGGGCCACCATAATAATATATGGACTTGTCCATGTTGTTCACGGCATAGATATTGACAGTGTCGCCAAGGTTGTAGCTGTCATCCATACTCAAAGATACTGTACCCAGCTGTATTGTTCCGGAGCCGCTCGTCACAACAACAACTGCGCTTTCTTTGCTGACGCTAAGGAGCTGTATGGTGTAGCCGCCGAAATCTTCGCTCTTTCCTTCGCTCAAGTACAGGACTTTGCCGAATCCGCTAACCGCTATAGGGTTAGTTGCCGAAGTTGTGCCAGTCGATGTCGCTGAAGGCGCACTATTCCCACCTCCTATGTTTGAGGTCGTGTCCTGTGTCGGTGCTGTGGCAGCCGAACCATACTGTATCTGCGGCACGATCTGTGCTTTTATCACAGCCATCCCATTGCCTGGGCATGGCGTTGTCACGCACCTTATTGTGTTCTCTTTTATTTTTGCCAGAGTCAGCTGCAAGTTTCCATTGACGACAACACTTTTTTCCTTTTTCATCTCTATCTTTTCGCCAAGGCCGTAGCCATCTTTCTTTTCAGCAACACATCTCGCATGCCAGCAACCATCGTCTCCGAAATAGGTTTCAGGAGCCGTCCCTGAAACGCACAGGACATTCTCTACAGGGCATACATTTATGCTGCTGTCCTTGTAAATCTTGTTGATGGTTATCGTGTTGCCATCATTGGTGTTGAACACAGAGCCTTCTGTCAGGCTGTCAGTGTAGCCGCCAAGGTTAAGACGCGCGTAGCCATACTGAAGGACAATGCTGCCGTCAGGATTCACATGGTCAACTTTCAGCACATACTGGCCCCTTGACATTGTTGTCCAGTCATTCTTCCCGAACTTCAGCGTTTTTGCCACGTCGCTGCCTTCAAGGTTTATGTTGAGATCAACCCTTATATTGCTAAACCTTCCTTCATAATCGCAGTACTCTATGTAGTAGTTGTCATAGCTGCCGTCATCGAAGCACTGCTGCTGTTTCCTGTCACCACAGATATAATTCCTGTAGCCAAGCTCAGTCGTTATCCTTTCTTTCCTATCTATCTTGTCATCGCAGCTCAAGTAGACGCGATAGACATACTTAGGAACTGCATTATTGCTAAGGTCGCCGTATGTTCCTGGATTTGGGACATAGCCTCCCGGTATTGGATTGTCGCCATGGAATGTCTCAACTGGCCCATACTTGGCAAAGAAATTATCCCAAGTGTACTGGTTCGGCTGATTTGAAATGTTTATTGTAGTATTTGTATTTCCGCTTATGCAGGCTCCATCATAACAGCCGTTCGGGCAGACATAAGTCGTGCTTTGGATGTCGCTGCCTGAGCAGTAATATTCAACAACTGCGCCGCATGTGCTCTTACATTCCTGTCCTGGCACGCAGAGGCCTGTGCAGTATGTGCACGTGTCAACTTTCATCGAGCTGCCGTATCCTGCCTTGCCTTTGGTGTAATAATCCAAACCATCAGTGTCAACACACAATTCTTCGGTTTTTCCGACAACCGTCACGGTAGTTGTCGCTTTTGTGTCCGCTCCCTTGTCATCGCTCACCTCGAACGTTATGGTGTATGTTCCTGCATCATAATATGTGTGCTGGAACGTGTTTGTCTGTGTCGTTGTGGATTTTATGTTGGTGTTGCTTGTCGGAGCGCTGTAATCATTCCAGTCGATGCTGTAATACAAGTTTCCGTTCTCAGGATCATATGCATTCACGGTCCATGTTCCTGTGTCCCCAACATTGACCTGTGTCGGGCCTCCAGTGCCTGTTATGACCGGTGCCCTGTTACTATCAGCCTGCAGCAGGCTGTCAATCTGCTTTTTCAGCTCTTCATAGCTGACAGCTCCTGTAACTGTCAGGGTTTTTCCATCACTGTTCCTTATGACAAATGTCGTCGGTATTCCGGAGACGCTCTTTGATTGACCTTCATTTACGTAGCTCCTAACAACAATCTTCATCTTATCGTTGTCAAGGCAGTAATTGAATTTTGAGACATCGAAGCCGCTATAAGACATTAGTTTCGTAAATTCCCTGATTTCATCAACGCTCCATTGAGTCCTCTGCATAAACCAGTCATGGAGATTCCAAAAATAATCGTTTCCTTGGGCTGCCGCGCACTCTGCAGCCTCTGCGCCTTTCTCTGAATTCGGAAAAATCTGGATTATCGGAAAGTCTTTCACTATAAGGTTCACTTTCCCTTGATAATCATTCAAAATCTTCTGGATGGTGGGCTCAAACTTCTTTCCGTAAGGATCTGAATAATCAACCCATTCCTCAAGGGTTATCTGCGCGCTTCCACTGCCTCTTATATGGGCAACAACTCCCACTGTTGTCGAATTTCCGGAGGTGCTAGTGGTTATAGCGACCTCAATTGTGTCCCCATTATTCTCATTCCTAAATGAGCATATCTTGGCTAGTATCGAACAGCCCCTATATGTGATAGTGTACGTATCATTTGCCGAAGATCCAATAACTGTGAAACGATTATTGTATGTTACTTTTGTCGGATTTGCCGCCATAATGCCAGGATAATCTACCACGCCGCTTCTGGCCGTATCAACATATATCGGAAGATTGTTGCTGGTCAAATCATAAGCGAAGTAATATGTATCGCCTCCAATATTGAAAGAAGCGGCCCCAGTGTTCGTTTTACCATCCGCGAATGCGCTCACCGCAAACACTGTCAACATTATAACAAGGCCGAGGCCCAAAGTCAGATTTTTCATGATTTTTTGTTTCATTTTGCCACCTTTTGCTATTTTTTTTAGTAATCTCACCAATTTTTCCCTCTAAGACCTTGGTTAGTGAAGATAATATATATAATTTGGGCGGAACAATAAAGGCAATATCGTTCCAATGGGCTTATTTTATAGAAAAGAACGCTTATTTAGGCTCCTTTTCCTCTTTGTTAAGAAACCATTTTGTGGCCCTTATCCGTCTTACTTTGCCTATCCTGTCAGTCCCAATTATCTTCTTCGCCTCTAAAGACTGAAAGATGCGGAGCAGGCTTGTCTTCGGGATGCCAGTCTTATAGTAAACTTTTGCCATAGTCGTCTCATTGCCGCTCTTGAGAAGGAAGTCGACCACTTCGCGCTCATTCTCCTTCAATGTCGTAAGTATATCTTCTGTTCTCATGGACTTTTTTTCTTCCTTGTCAATCTCTCTCTTGTCTTTTTTCCTGAAAAGAAATGCCCCAAAAACCAGAGCAAATATGGCGAAAGCGGCGGCATAATAAGCGAAATAAGATTTTTTCACAACTTCTTTGTTGAGCTTCACTTTCACATCGACAAGCTTGCCCCTGTCTATGTTAGCGTCTGAAAAACCGACAGCATCATCATATGCAGCGCCAATCCTGCAGCTGCTGGCAGGCAGGTAATAAGCGAAGAAATTCCCGATGTCATTTGTTCTTGCTGTGCCCTGGACCCCATATTCCGCCACACAGTCGAAGCGCACAAAAGCATCTTTAACAGGATTATTATTCGCATCAATGACAGTGCCCTTGACGCTGCCTATGGGGAGCATGAATATCTTTGCGTTGACATCATTGCTCAGATCAAAGTCAAACCTGTAGTAAGCATCTTTTCCTTCAGTCTTCAGGTCATCATATCTCAGTACGATATAATACTGCGATTTTGCTAGGCTGAGCTTGAAGCTTCCGTCTTCCGACACAATAACTTTATTTTCTGAGCTTATATTCCTTATCTTGTCAAATAAAACATATGAGACTTCCGCATTTAAAATTTTGTCTCTTGAGAGAGCATCGTAAAGCGTCAGGTTAAGGAGAGCGTTTTCTGCAAGCGCAACGGGCAACGTGAAGAGGAGCAAGCTGAAAAAAATCACCAACTTTTTCATATATGCAGCTATTCCATCTTTATATATAAATCTTATCAGAAGATTTAAAAACAGCTTGGATATCCTGATGGCTATGCCAGACACATTCACTTACGAGATAAAGATACCTAAAGAAAGGGTAGCTGTGC
>JAGVOV010000164.1 GCA_020052545.1 archaeon
TGCAGTCTTCTGCCAGCTTGTGCACCTCAATGTCAAATCCAAGTTCTTGAAGCCTTATTATGCAAAGTTTCTGCCTTTTGCTCAATTGTTCATGACCAAGCTTGCACTCGACGAATTTGAAATAATTGTTTCTGTAACAGATGAAATCAGGCATGCCGTGATGCACCGCAGAGAAATATTTTAGGATGTCAATTTTGTCTTTGTGTTTATTGCTTAGGAGCTCTGTCAATTGCCCGTACTTGTTTTTTACATTTGGATATATCTCATCTCTCAATTCAATTCCTATCAAAGCAGAGCGCCAGACGAGCCAGCCTTGTTTCTCGAGCCTTTTCCTTATGAGGTTTTCAGAAAGGCCTCTTCGCTCTGTTTTGTCTTTGAATGTTAGATACACAAATTTCACAATACTCCTATCCAAGAATTCCAACAAGGTAGTCTGGCGTTCCTTCATGAAAAGTTTTATCCTAAAGTTTTTTTCGCGCATGCATGTCAAAAACTCTCTGCTCAGCCTGCCTTGAAGAACATTTTTCCAGTCCATGGCACAGACTTTATTTCTCCGCTTAAGTATCTCGCATGGCTATGTCTTGTGGCTGTGAGAGAATGTTTAAGAATTGATTAAAAAAATCTGATTATTGTCTTATCTACTGCCATATCCTATTACTTGTCTTCCTTTCTCGGAATAGATTGTTACTTCCTTCCTGCTTGGCACAACAAGGATGTCTCTCCTAAGCGGCTTAAAATTGCCGTCATGGTCCTCAATAGAATCATGTTTTACGGTCTCGATGACCTTAATTCCAAACTTTTCGCATGCTTTGCCTAGATCATGTTCTTCCCATTGGCTTATGTATGAATCCATCACTATCGCCTTGAGCGATGATGCATCCTCGCCAAATGCCTTCAGCATCTTTCTTATATACCCCTTGGCGTTGTGGCCCGCATAGACATGGGCGAGGCCAGCCATTGTGCCGTCAAGCAGGACAAGCCCCTGGCAGGTGTAGAACTCTTTCGAGGCCATCGGCTGGTCTGACACCTTGAATGGTTGGTTGAGAAGCTTGAAAGTCAGGAAATATTTCATCGCCTCTACCTCAAGCACATCCAAGCTTTTGGTGTCCTCTTCCATCATGTCATCCATAATGGTACGTTCTTTTGCCATGATGCCATGGGGGAGGTAATCTTTTATAAATTTTACCGTCTTAATTACTTATAAGTGATTAATTATCTTGAATCTTTTTTACATCAAAATCTGCCAGCGTCTCTGCGAAACCTTTATATACTGGCTGGCAGTTGACATGGTAAAGCTTTACAATTATTGTAAAGGAAAGGAGGGGTAGGAAATGAAAGATGGAAAACAGAAAGACTTGACTTCTGTGTTCATTGTGGTGTTGAGCGTCATGATGGTTTTGACGCTGTTCAACAGCTACATGACATATAATCTGTATACAGGAGCAGCAAAGACAGGCGGGACGCAAGTAGCGCCGACACCGACAACAGTGGTGCAGCAGGGCGGACAGCAGCCATCACCACCGACGAATGTCAAGGTTGATGTCGCGGCAGATGATCCGGTGCAGGGACAGGCAAACGCAAAAGTGACAATAATAGAGTTCAGCGACTTCCAGTGCCCGTTCTGTGAAAGGTTCTATAGCCAGACACTTGGCCAGATTGAGACTAATTACATAAAGACAGGGAAGGCAAAGCTTGTCTTCAAGCAGTTCCCGTTGAGCTTCCATCCTTTCGCGCAGAAAGCCGCTGAGGCTTCAGAGTGCGCAAGGGAGCAAGGAAAGTTCTGGGAGATACACAACAAGATATTCGACAACCAGGCTAACATCGCAGTGACAGACCTGAAGAAGTATGCAAGCGATCTCGGCTTGGACACGACAAAGTTCAACGACTGCCTTGATTCAAGCAAATATGCGGCAGGCGTTGCAGCTGATGTGCAGATAGGCCAGAATGCCGGCGTCTCAGGGACACCAAGCTTTGTCATCAACGGACAGCTGCTTGTAGGAGCGCAGCCATATGCGCAGTTCCAGCAGGCAATCGATGCAGCATTGGCCAAGTAAATCTTGGCTGTTTTTTCTTTAATTTTTTTCTTTACTTTCTAAGAGTTACTAAACTTAATAAAGCATCTAAAGGATAAATCTGGCATGGACTTTAAAGTTGAGAAATCAGCCCATGTGAATCTCAAGAATTACCACAAAGAGGAGCTAGATCTTGCGCTTGAGTTCGCGAAGCAGGCTTATAAGGAGTTCGGCGCTTTCCTGAAAGTTGTTGCCATCTTCGGAAGCCTTGCAAGGAAGGAGAAGAAAGTGGGGGATATCGACATACTTTTCATAATAGATGATGTAAGCATAGTCCTGACGCCGGAAGTTGTGGAGACATACAGGATAATAACAGAGAGGCTTGTCAGTAGGATAAGCCCAAGGATACATGTGACTTCATTGAGGCTCACTAGCTTCTGGGAATATCTCAGGAATGGCGATCCAATAGCCATAAATATGCTCCGCGACGGCGTGCCATTGATCGATACAGGATTCTTTGAGCCGTTCCAGAAGCTTCTCTATCAGGGAAGGATAAGGCCGACCATGGAGAGTATCTACGCATATTTCTCTCGCGCACCTAGGACGCTGCACAGCAGCAAGATGCATTTCCTGCAGGCCACCTTAGACTTGTACTGGGCAGTCATCGATTCAGCGCACGCCGCATTGATGAAGCAGGGCAATATTCCTCCATCGCCAGAGCATGTAGCTGACTTGATGCATGAATCTCTGGTGAAGCCCAGGCTGCTCGAAGAGAGATATGTCACGACAATGAGGAATTTCTATGACATAATGAAGGGTATCCTGCACCGCGACATAAGGGAGATAACGGCGCAGCAATATATGCATTATTACAAGGAAGCTGAAGACTTCGTCAAGAGGATGGAGCAGTTCCTTGAACAGAATTAGATAGTCCTTTGCCTTCTGTCCAGAAAAAAATATTCATACACTAAAGCTGCGGCTATCGCTCCCATAATGGGTCCGAGCCAGTAGACTAGATGATTTGCCCAAGTCCACGACGCGAGCGCAGGCCCGAATGCCCTTATCGGATTCAGTGCAGCGCCCGTTATGTTGCCGCCTACAAGCACAGCCGCAGTCGCGTAAAAGCCTATCGCTATCCCCGCAGCCTCTTTCAATGTGGTTGTATCGATGGCAACAGCGAAGATTATGAATACCAAGAGGAATGTCAATATCGCCTCAACTAAAAAACCGCCGAAGAAATTCACGCCAGTCAAGGCTGGGGTACCAAGCATGGCATCTTTTGTCGGGAATATGCCGAGCAGGAGGAAGCCAGCTGCCACTGAACCAAGAACTTGGGCAATTATGTAATAGATCGCCTGCTGCCAAGCAATCTTCTTTGTTATCAGATATGCAAGCGTAACTGCCGGATTGAACTGCGCGCCAGAGATATGGGCGATAGCATATATCATCGACATTATTATGATGCCGTAGGCGAAAGCCACACCGATAAGGCCTAGTGTCCCGGGATATTTCGCATTTATTATGACACTTCCCGCCCCCATGAAGACTAAGGCAAAAGAGGCCATGAATTCTGCAGAATAGACCCTTAGTGACATAAAAGAAAATAAAATTTGCAGGTTTATAAAGATTTCTAGGATAAGTTTAAAAATCGTCCCGCTTCCCCAAAGGGATGCCAAAAGACCTCGAGATGAACAGGATCATAATGTACGTAAAATCATATCGAGCCAGGGAGAATGTGATCCCGAGTCCTGGCATGAAGCCTGAGCTTTCCTGCGAGATATTTGGCGAAGGCTATAATCTTCTTTACAGGCAGCTTATTACGACAAACAACGGTGATGGCTGTTGGCCTGAGATTGAGGATGACGCCGTCAGGCAGCTTGTGATTGATGAGATAAATAAAGACATCAAAGAGATTTTCAAAAGGGCCCCAGATGGACTTCAACAAAGATAAAGAAAAATATCTGAAAGCCCTGAATTCCGGCATGAAAGACAGGAGCAAGAAAGGCTTCATAGACAAGGAGATAAAGAGCCTTGTTTCTGAGATAAACAAGAAGAAAGATTTTTACACCACA
>JAGVOV010000049.1 GCA_020052545.1 archaeon
ATAGCTACCTACGTTCTTCCATCTCAGATGAGGTGAACCAGAAATATGCTTATCTTCCAGATGAGAACAAGCAGCTTGTCATAGACCAGCAACTTGAGAAAATCTATGCCGATCCGCAGCAGGCGCTGCAGATAAATGCTTTGGTGAAGCAATCAGCTGCGCAGATTAGGGCTGCGTTCCAGAATGACAAGGGAGAGACTTATCTCAATGACATTGACACATGGTTCCAGTATTACTGGGCAAGGAACTACGTCAACAACGGCTTTGTCGGAGATAAACAAATCGATGGCCAGAGCTATTCTATACACCGTGACGGGAGGTTCCTGTTTTCTGAAAACCCGAGATTTCATCCTTGGATGCTTGCTCAGTGGTATTACTTCTATCATCTCTTTGACAGCGGCGCAAGCCTCATGAAGACTACATGGTTCTTCACCGTCTTCTTCACTACGCTTGCCGTCATCCCCGCTTTCTTCATTGGCAGGAGGTTTGCCGGTAATCTTGGCGGCCTGGTGGCAGGAATCTTATTGGGCGCACATACCTCATTACTGAGCAGGACTATTGGCGGCTTTGCAGATACCGATCCACAGAATGTCGTCTGGCCCATGCTTGTGCTCTGGTTCCTTATGGAATCTTTTGAGGTGGAAGAGACTTGGAAGAAGCTGACTTTTTCCTCATTGGCCGGCATTTCAATGGGTTTTTATTCGCTGGGCTGGTCATCAGGATGGTGGCATACGTTCATCCTTTTCCTTATTGCCATTGCAGTATACACCTTCCATATAATGCTGAAGAACAGGAAGCACATAGGCAGGGAACTCCTGAAGTTGCCCGCTATTAAAGGCCTGTTCTACGATGTCGCACCATATCTTGTCATGAGCTGCGTGTCCATTGTTGTGTCAAACATGGTATTTGCAAAATTCACCCTCTCACGGAGCATCATGGTGATTGTGAACACTTTCCTCGGCCCTTTAAGCTTCATAATCTACAAATCTGTCGGCGTCGCAACCATATGGCCCAATGTGCTCACGACTGTCGCAGAGCTGAATCTCGCCCCTATGAGCCAGATAATAGGGATGATGGGCGGCAAGATATTGTTTTTAGTCGCGCTTCTCGGCTTCACACTGCTCCTAATAAACAAAAGAAGCGGCAGCAAAGAATGGAAGTTCATACTCTACAGCATCGCATATTATATAGTAATGATGCTTGTCATAGACAAAGTTTTTGACTGGGTCAAGCAAGATGCCCTCTGGCTCTCTGCGCTCTTCTTCATACCATGGATTGTCGCATATTACCTCGCAAGCTTCAAGGAATATGAGTTCAGCCTCTTCTCATCTTTCCTTCTGGGATTTTATCTTGCGATAACCTGCTATGCCTCTACAAGAGGCATCAGATTCACAGCATTGATGGTGATGCCGTTCGCGCTTCTCATAGGCATTGGGGTTGGAAGGATCTTCACCTACGGAAGCGAATTCATCCATAAAAAGACGAACCTCAATAAGATGGTGACAAAGATAGCATTGCTGATCCTGCTGTTGTGGATTGTCCTTCCTGGCCAGCTCGCCGGTGCATTGAGCTTGAGCAGGAATGAGCTCACCAGCATGAATGACGCATGGTATGACAGCCTCACAGCGATAAAACAGGCTTCGCCTTCAGGGAACGCAATAATAACCAGCTGGTGGGACTTCGGCCATTGGTTTGTGGCCATCGCAGAGCGCTCAGTCACTTTCGACGGCGGCAATCAGGGCTACAGGATCCATTGGGTCGGCCGCGTTCTCGCCACAGGCGATGAGGAAGAAGCCATGGACATACTCAGGATGCTGAACTGCGGACAGGAGCACAGCTACAATGCCATATACAACAAGACCAATGATGAATATACTGCTGTCAAGCTGCTTTACAAAGTGATGAAAGAGGACAAGACCGAGGCGAGGAAAAGCCTGTTCGGCAGCGGCTTCAGCGATTCTGAGACAGATGAGATAATGAATTTAACCCATTACTGCAAGCCCTGGCAGCAGTTCTTCATAGCAAGCGAAGATATGGTCGGCAAAGGAGCAGTCTGGGCCCATTTCGGCCTTTGGGATTTCGACAGAGCCGAGATGTATAACAAGGTACACAATAGCAATTATGAGGATGGCGTCAAGATGCTGACAGAGAAATTCAATGTGAGCCCGCAGGATGCTGATAAGCTCTATAATGAGATAAAAAGCACAGATGGCGACCAGTGGATAATGGACTGGCCTGGCTACGAATCAAATGATGCCTCTTGCAGCAATGAGAAGAACTCAACAATCAACAGGTGCTCCAACGGATTTGTGTTCAATGTGACAAGCGAGGCTGGCTATTTCCAGAGCGATCAGGGTGAGGTGGTCCCATACTCAATCTCCTTCATCGACAAGAATGGAAAATTCAAGGAAGTGAAGCAGGAAAACTCAAACACAGAGAAGTATTTCGGCAAGAAAATCTCTGTCATCATTGGCAACAGGGATGGTAAGATAACATCGATAACCTCCGATTACAGGCTGGCCTCGAGCGTCTTCACAAAGCTTTTCTTCTTCGACGGCAAAGGGCTTGATAATTTCAAGATGATCAGCTTAAAAACAGGTGTTGATGGCTCAGAGATCAAGGTCTTTGAGGTCAACTGGCCAGATGAAAAATGATGTTTTTGTCGTGATACCTGCAAGGAATGAAGAAAAGCACATAGCCGGTGTCATAAAAGGCGTAAGGAGATTCTGCGGCAACATCGTTGTTGTTGATGACGGAAGCACAGACAGGACGCTTGATATCGCCAGGAAAAACAAAGTCACTGCGCTCCACCATATAACAAATCTCGGAAAAGGCGCTTCTGTGAACACGGGCTGCCAATACGCGCTCGATAAAGGCGCAAAAAAGATAGTGTTAATAGATTCTGACGGCCAGCATGACCCAAAGGAAATAACAAAATTCCTGAAGCTGCTCAAGGACCATGATATAGTATTTGGCGTCAGGAGATTCAACAAAGACATGCCATTCATCCTGCGCTTCGGGAATCTCTTCATAACCAAGACCGTGGAGAAGCTATTCAAGGTAAAAGTCTTTGACACGCAGTGCGGCTACAGGGCCTTCACGGCAGAAGCATACAGGAAAGTGAAATGGAAGGCCCGTGACTATAGCATGGAGAGCGAAATGATAGCAAATACTGGCAAAAGTAATTTAAAGTATGCCGAAGTATCTATCAGAACGATATACTCTGACAAGTACAAAGGGACAACAGTGCTTGATGGGGTAAAGATAGTCTTTGATATGATCTGGTGGAAAGTGGTGAGATGATGGCTCTTGAGCTTCAGCTGATTGGCATTTTTTTCGGGATTTTCATGATTTATTACACATTCCTGCATTATAAGAGGAGTGAGTTCAGCAGGCAGGTATTCTCATTATGGATGCTGATCTGGATACTTTTTATAGCGATTGTCCTTTTCCCGGAATTATTGAGGCCATTAGTATCAGCCCTGAATTTCACAAGGCTCTTCGATTTGCTCACTGTCATCGGATTTATCTTCTTGATGGTCCTGGTTTTCTATAATTTCACCATTGTCAGGAAGAATGAAAATAAGATAGAGGAAGTAGTCAGGAAAGTTGCACTGACGGAAGCAAAAGTATTAAATAAGAAGAAAAGATAGTTCTCAACATGAAAATTTGTATCATAAGCCCTAATTTCAGGGAACCTACAGCGTGGATGATATCTGCCTACAAGACGGCTTTGGCTTTGGCTAAGAAGAAAGGCATTGAAGTGGTTGTTATAACCACAAAGACAAAAGGCAGCAAGGCTTTTGAGATTGTTGAAGGCGTCAGGGTGCATAGGTTATCATGCTTTTACATACCAGATCCAGCCAATATAGCTATAGTGCCTTTCCTTGGGGCCCATCTCTGGAAAATAATCAGGAAGGAGAAGCCTGACAGGTTCCTTGTCAACAAATATATGTTTTATACATCTTTGAGTGTGCTTTGGCTCAAGCTTTTCGGAAAAAAGGTAACGCTGCAGACAGACACATTCCCAGGATACTGCTGGTTCGGACCGTCGAAACTGCTCAATGTGATAATCTGGATTTATACCAGAACTCTCGGCCTTCTGGTGCTGAGGATGGCTGACAATGTGATTTTGCTGCATGAGGGCCTTATTGAGCCTGCAAGAAATCTTGGAATAAAGAGATTTGTGGTGATCCACAACGGCGTTGATTTTGATAGCATAAGGAAGGCGAAGCCGGCGAAGGACATACTGAAATTCAGAGGCAGCAAGATCTTGGTCACTTATATGGGGCGCCTTGATGATGTCAAGGGATATAAGCTTGCGCTTGAGGCGGCAAAGAACATCGGCAAGAAAAAGAGAGATGTGAAGTTCCTCTTTGTCTGCGGCGACAAGTATCCGGAGCTGAGAGAAAAATTGCAGAAAGAATACAAATTCATAAAATTCGCTGGATTCCGCGACCCAGAGCCGATATGGAAGGCGACTGATATACATATCCTGCCGTCCTACACAGAAGGCCTTCCAAATACCGTGCTTGAGGCGATGGCTAACAATGTTGCCGTTATAGCAACAAAAGTGGGGGCTGTGCCATACATAATCAAGGATGGAAAGAATGGCATCCTGATAGACAAAGGCAGCGCGAAAGGGCTTGAGTCAGCCATCCTAAAGCTAGTTGATGACAGAAAACTTCTCAATGGGGTAAAGAAGGATTCAAGAATAATAATAGAAGCGGAATTCAACTGGAAAAAGCTAGCTGATAAGGTTTTGGCTAATCTAAGTTCTTGAATATTTTCTCAAGCTGCCTGATTATGTTTATCCAGCCATATGCCTTGACTGTCTGCTTCGCCGAGCTGATAATTTCTTTCCTGAGCTTTGGATCGAGCATGATTTTTTCTATATAGAATTTTATTATGTCTGGATCTTTTGGCCTCACGATGAAGCCATTTTCCCCGTGCTTCACAAGATCCGGGATGCCGGCTATGTCTGTGGCTATGACGGGAACGCCATAATTCATGGCTTCCAGAAGGACATTCGGCAGCCCTTCACCTGCGATTGCTGGAAGGACTAAGATGGCTGCTTTCTCCATATATTTTTTTATCTCATCAGGATCTTTCTTTCCGAGGAATTTCACATTTGGAGAAGATAATTGCTCAAGGTTCTTCCTCTCTTTGCCCTCACCTATTATCAGGCATTCATATTTTAAATTTTTCATGGCATAGATCAAGTATTCTGTGCCTTTCCTCCTATTCAGGTTTCCGACGAAAAGGACATATTTCCCTGATGCTGTCTTGTCGGAAATCTCGACACCATTGCCCAGCACTTCTATTTTTGGCTTGTATTCCTTCAATACTTCCTGTTTTATGGATTCTGTCTGCGCAAGGATAAGGTCTGAATTTTCCATGACAAATTTTATGGCTTTCCTCCCAAGGAGATATTTCTTCACAAAGTACCAGTCGCCGCCCCTTATCCAGGAGATAACTTTAACATCAATTTTCTTTTTCACCATGCAGCCGATAAATCCTGAGGGGACGAGCATCATGGCCAGCACAATGTCTGGCTTCTTATCTTCAAGTATCGCATTTTTGCACGCGTTGGAGAATGAGAGATAGCTCAAAGCATGGAAGGGTGTGTTGAGGAATTTCACCCTCTTTATAAGATAATTTCCCCTTTTATCGACAAGCTTCAGTCCCTTGTAATGCTTCGTGTAGACCACAACATCGTGTGACGAAGAAAGCCTTCTGGCCATCTCCTCTGCCTGCCTTTCCGTGCCGCCCACCATATGCGGCGGGAAGTTCTGGACGATAATTGCGATTCGCATTGTCATCGTAAAAAGGGCCAATTATTTAAAACCTTTGGTTCGAGGCTGTTGGCTTGAAAACCACTTGTCCTGATAATTTTTTATCCCGAGGACCTGTTTATTTATATCGGGTCTTAATCATAACTTATTTATATACCTAGTCAAATCAAGGCAATTGCAATGATGGTTGATAAGGTCACTTTGGAGATGCTGAAAGATAAGGATATCCTTCATATAGGTGTCGTTGGCGACTGGAAGAGATACATCAAAGGCGATAACATACAAGACTGGGATTTCCCCATAATTGACAAAATCGGTAAATCTGTCTTAGGGATAGATATAGAGAAGAAAGGTATCAAGGTCCTCAGGAAGAAAGGTTTCAGGAACATAGTTTATGGTGATGCGGAGAATTTCAACCTAAACAAGAAATTCGACGTTATCTATGCCGGAGATCTTATTGAGCACCTCAACAACATCGGGAAATTTATGGCATGCTGCAAGAAGCATATGCGCAGGGACTCTGTCCTCCTGATTGCTACCCCGAATCCGTTTTCCATAAATCTCATTTTTTGGGCCTTGTTCGGTGATATAACCAAAAGACTCCATTTTGACCACACTGTCCTCCTGCAGGAGAAAAATCTAGGCATTTTGGCCAAGAGATACGGGCTCAATGTCAGGAAAACAAGGTATTATACAATAATCGATAGGAGGAACATTCTTTATATGCTATTTGGGACCATGATAATGGCGTTCGGAAAGATAAAGAAGAGCCTGCACCAAAGTTTTGTTGTTGAGATAACATTATGAAACCATGATAAACCGGGCTTCGCAAGATTTATATATCATTGCCGGCTCTTTCACGCTGTTGTCAGGGATACAAATGCCAAAGAAAAAACCTAAGATATTGCATCTTGCATTCGCAGGCGTTGCCGGCTCCCCAAGAGGGACTTTGCTCCTTGCGCAGGGCGAGAAGCCTATAGCAGACCCTTATCTGCTTTTTTTCGGGGGAAGCAAGCTTATAGATGAATACAAGGCTTGGGTGAATAGAGAAGGCATAAGATATGCGTTTGTGCCTAAAACCTCAAGATTTGACTTTCGTTTTCTCTATCTCATCCCGAAGATAATGCTTGATGAGAAGCCTGATGTCCTGTTCATACATGGGACGATAAAATTTGTCTTCGCCTTGCCTTACATGATGCTAAAGCCAAAGACAAAAGTCATAGTTGTGGAGCATGGCCCGGGACTGCATCTTGACAGGCCTTTCACCTCAGCCATGGCAAAGCTGGCAAACAAGATGGCGGATGGCCTGGTTTTTGTGTCTCAGGATGTATGCGATTACTGGAAGAGAAAATATGGCAGATTCCCAAGAAGCCATGCTGTAATAGCAAATGGTGTTGATATTGGTGAATTCGAAGGATTAAAAAAGCAAAAATTTAGAACCAAGATAATCACAATGGTGGCCGTCATGAGCTCACAGAAGGACCATATCACGCTTGTGAGGGCAATGAAAGAATTGAAGAAGAAAGTCGGCAATGTCCGGCTTGTCCTTGTCGGCGACGGGCCAAAAAGACAAGAGATAGAGGAAGAAGTTGTAAAGCTCGGCATAAAAGATTCTGTTAAGTTCCTCATTAACGCGCCTAGGAAGGAAGTCCTTCAGGCCTTCAAAGACACTGATGCCTATGTCCTTTCCACAAATGGGGAAGGTCTGAGCAGGAGCATACTTGAGGCCATGGCAGCGAAAGTCCCTGTGGTAGCGACTGATGTGAGCGGTAACTCTGGTTTCATCAAAGATAAAGAGAATGGTTTGCTTGTTCCTTTGGGAGATGAGAGACAAATGGCAGTTGCCATAGAAAGGCTGCTTAAAGACAAGAATCTCGCAAAAAGGCTCACCAAGAAAGCTTTTGATGGCATCCAGGCGAAGCATTCTATAGGCAATACAATCAAACAATACCTTAAATTTATCAAAAAAGTTGCTTCTTAAACAGAAATTCGTTATTATCTTTCCCATTGGTGGTTTTGATGTTTATCAGGGAAAAACCGAGTTTTCTGCAGAATGTGAATATCTCCTCCGCGGATGCATAGTCAAAAGGATAGCCGCCCATGCCATCAACTATGTCATAATACCAGCTCATGCCTCTCTTGCTTTTGTATGAGCTGATTTTTTTTAGGGGATTCTGCATCGTAATCATGTTATACATGAAAAATGCAATGATCTTGCTAAAGACCATAAGATTCTTTATTATTGCCGGGCTTTTGTTATATGCCTTTTTTACATTCAATGAGAATTTTGAACCGAATCTGCCGCCAACCTTATTGTATATTGCTATCAGGAACAAGCCTTTGGGCTTGACTTTTTCTGAGGCTGATCTTATCGCTTCATACATCTTTCCGGTGTGATGCAGCACGCCCCAGCTATACACTATATCAGCTTGCGGCAGACTATTCATGAACTTTTTGCTGAGAACCGATCCTTGCCTGATTTCCCATCTTTTATCGTTGCCAAACCTTTCCCTAAGCAGTTTACAGCATTCGACAGAATTGGCGTCAAAATCAAAGCTGATCACCTTAGCGCCAAGATTAAATGCCGCCAATGAGAACATGCCTGTGCCGCATCCGATATCAAGGAAAGTTTTCCCTCTGAGGTCTTTCAGGCCCATGAAGCTTTTCAGTGATTTCTCGGCTTCCCTGATCTTGTCATCATCCAGGTAATTTTCGACATAATTTTTCCAATTATCCCCAAATTCAAATCTTAGGCCGCTCATTTTGCGCCTAGCCTCCTCAGGGCCTTCTTTATCGCATTTCCGAGCTTTGGCTCGCTGTCCCATCCAACGACATAGCCGTTGACGCCTTCCTTTATCAGGTCAACTGCACTCGCAACCGCATTTGTCGATACAACGGGTTTTTTGGCGAGAAGCGCCTCTGCGCACACTATGCCCCAAGATTCTGCAGGGACTTTGTCCTCGACAATAGTGTTTGGCAAAATCACCAAATCGCTGTTTTTTATGAATTTCAAGGGATCTTCCCTATACCCGAAGAACCTGACCTTTTTTCCCAGGCCGTTCTTGTGTACGTAATCTCTGCAATCTCTCTCGTAATCAGGGTTATTGCCAGGATATTGGTCGCGCGAATACTGGCTTCCGACGATATCCAAAGCAATATCATGCTTTACCGAAATCTCGTTGAAAATCCTTAGCAGTCTGTCAAGGCCCTTATATGGGACGATCCTCCCAACATAACAAAGCCTTAGCTGCCTGTTTTTTTTCTTGAAAAGTGAGATTGGCTTAATATTGCGATGGTAGATTGGATCAATTTTTATTACATTATTTATTCCTTGTTCACGAAGATATTTGCGATGAAGGCTGCCGATGCAATAAACTCCGTCAGAATTGCGCATCATCATATTTGATAATTTCTGCACAATCCTGAAAACAGGCCCTTTTGGATAAATCCAGAATTCATTATAATAGTAAAGCTTGCATCCGGCAAGCTTGCTGTAAATAAAAGAGGTGAGGCTCATTTTGACTTCCGCTATGTTGCAGAATACCACATCCGGCCTGCTCTGCCTCAATATTCTTGTGTATCTGAAGATTTTTTCTAGAAGTGGCATGTTTTTGAGTGAAATTGTCTCTTTTATGGCATTGTTGAACTGCTCTCTGCTTATCAGCCCCATGATGTCATACTTTGGTTTATTTCCCTGGTAAGGCCCCGTCGTTGAGACAAATACAAAATCATTCTTGAGGTCCATGAGCTTTTTATCGCTAAATGGGTGCGTGTTAACAACAACAATTTTTGCCATTTTTGAGACCGTTAATCACTCCGTGCATAGTTGGCTGATTCTTCTCCAGACTATTTATACTTTATGAATAACTTGTCGTGCAAAACATTTAAGAAGAAACAACATTAACCCTGTATAATGAGACTAAAGACTTTGTTGCTGTTGCCTTTTAGGATTTTGCCTGAATCCGAGCTAAAGAACCGGGTTAAATGCATCTTTCATAATTCCTTCCAGAAGAATAAATTTAAGATCTTCTATGATTCTGGCGTCTTTTCGATATTATATTCAGGGCATAAGATGAAATTTTACAATAACCCATATGCCGATTTCCGGACACCAATACCCGGCTATCTTAAGAGATATAAAATCATGGAAGGCGATGTTGTCATTGATGCTGGCGCCGAATCCGGGACTTTTGCGGTCTTGGCATCAATCTTGGTCGGGAATAGTGGAAAGGTCATATCTTTGGAACCTGATAAGAGAAATTTTGAGAGACTTCTGAAAAATATAAAACTGAATGGACTGAATAATGTCATAGCCCTGAACAAAGGGTTGTGGAGCGGGAAA
>JAGVOV010000076.1 GCA_020052545.1 archaeon
AAGGCATGTCTTGCCAAAAATGTGTTTCGACCAGGAGACATTGCCGAAAATGCTCAGGTTAGAAAGGTCTAGCTTCTTTTCGCTGACATTTGTATATACCCTCTTGAAGACGCTCGCGAATGACTGCTTTATGTAGCTCCAGCTTAAAGTGCCATTGCTTGTTTTCTCTGACTTCTTGTCATAAAGGTAGAAGAAGACACCGCCAAAAACGACAAGATAAAGGATGAGGAAGCTGACAGCGACTTTTGTGTTCATATTGTCTTACTGTCAGAACAGGTATTTAAATGTTGTCGCCCTTATTCTCGTTTTTGCTATCTTTCTTCTCAATCTTCTCTATATGCCTACATTTTGGGAAAGTTGAGCAGCCATAGAATTTGCCGTATATACTTTTCCTCAGCACAAGGTTGCTGCCGCATTTTGGGCATTTCTTGTCAATCTTCCCAGATTCAACGTTATCGGCTTCTTTGCGGAGCTTAAGATCTTCAATCTGCTTCGACTTGCACTCAAGGTTGATGCATATATTCTGCTTCGATGATCTTTTCCTCTTTATCGCTATCATGGGATGCTGACAGTGCTCGCACATCTCTTTGGAAACTTCTATCATGCCGTTCACCGGCAGCTTGAATGTTGTCTTGCAGTCAGGATACTTGTCACAAGCGATGAAGCGGCCGAATTTGCCTCGCCTGATCATCAGCATGCCATCTTTGCAGTTGGGACACTTCCCCACAGTGTTGATGGTGTTCTGCGCCTCGATGTTCGCTTCCATCAGATTCTTTCCAATCTCTTTCTCATTCTTCTTGATGACTGTCAGAATCTTCGTCAAAACTTTCTGGGCCTCTTCCAAGACTTGCTCATTTGTCTTCTTCTTTTCCCTTATCTGGTCCATCTCCACTTCAAAATGCCTTGTCAGCTTGTCGTCAAGTATCTTTGGGCAGTATTTCTGCAAAGTGTCGACAGTGTGGATGCCAAGTTCTGTTGCTTCTAATGACAGCCCTTTAACATAATTTCTTGCATATAATGTCTCGACTATCGCGGCCCTTGTGGCTTTTGTGCCCAAATTCTTTTTCTCAAGTGCCTTTATTATCGAAGCAGGTGTGTATCTAGCTGGCGGCAATGTCTGTTCTTCATGCTTGGCTATCTTCCTGACATCAAGGCTTTGGCCTTTCTCAAGCTTCGGCAGCTCAATCTCCTCAAGCTTCACATAAGGGAGGTAGAATACATGCCAGCCCTGGCCTATTGTCCTTGTCCCTTTCGCTATGAACAATTCTTCCTTGCAGCTTATTGCCACATTCACAGTCTCTCTCACTGCTACATCAGCGAAAGTTGCCATGAACCTCTTGACTATGAGGTCATAAATCTTCTGCTGCCTCCCTGCCACGTGAGGCACTATTCCGGTGGGATAGATTGCAGGATGCGCCGGATCGGTCTTCTTTCCATTGTTCGGCTGCAGCGATTTCTTCGCGAGAATCTTTTCCGCATTTGCCTTGTACCTTTCATCTTTTGCCAGAAGCGAAAGTATCTTTGTAAAACCTATCTCCTTCGGCAGCTGCTGGCTGCTTGTCCTTGGATAAGATATGCTGCCTGCGATATAAAGCTCTTGCGCTATCGCCAGGGAATCCTTAGGCTGTATCTTGAATATCCTATAAGCTTCAGTCTGCAGGCTAGTGAGGTCGAACGGATGCGGCTGCTGCTGCTCAAACTGGGTCTTCTCAACAGATGCAATGATAGCTTTCTTCGTCCCTTGGATTTTCTTCATGACATCTTCTGCATTCTCCTTCACCCAGAACTTGTCTTCCTTGTGCCACGCAACTATAGTTTCTTTCTTCTGCGTCTCGGCATCAAGTTCGATCTGCCAGTAGGGCTGTGACTTAAATCCTTTTATCTCATGCTCCCTATCAACAACAATCTTCAATGCCGGCCCCTGTACTCGGCCGGAGCTCATTATCTTAAAGTTGCCTATGCTCTTTATCGCGCCCGTCAATGCCCTTGAGAGATTGATACCATAATACCAGTCAAGCTCATGCCTCGTCAAGCCTGCATTTGCCTGGCCCCACTCAAGCGTCTTCATCTTATTGTCATAAGCTTCTACCAGATCTTGTTTTGTCAATGTAGAGAATTTCATCCTGCTGCCGTCCTGCTGCCTGCAGATATGCCTAAGAACGTTGACGCCTATAACTTCTCCTTCAATATCAAAATCTGTCGCTATCGTGAATTCTTTCGCGCCCTTAGTCAGCTTCTTTATGGCTTCATAATACTTTTTTGTGAAGTCGCTGCCCTTGCTTACCTCATAGGTCGGCTGCCAGTTGACATCGAAGACAGGGTATCGCATGCCTTTCTTCTCTTTCTCTGCCACGGTGAAGAGATGGCCGACGGCGCATGCTACCATTATGTCCTTATTTTTTCTCGTTATATTGTAATAAGGCACGCCCTTATAGCTCTCTTTTATCGCCTTTCCTTCAGCCAAAGCCTCAGCTATTTTCTTCGCCGCCTGGGGCTTCTCTGTTATTATCAATTCGTATGGCATTGTTCAAAGGAAACTGGAAACCATATAAAAACGTTACCTATTACTATATATAGCGTTTGATCACTACAGAAAAATGGAAAACGGACTCATCTTACTATGAAATCCTCGCTTTTCAGCTCTTCAAGGACATAATGTGGCTTCACGCCCAAAGCTCCATTTCTCAAAAGCTCCTCGGAAAAATGTTCATATTCACCAAAATCTCTGAAAAAGCATTCGAAGAAAAGCTTGTTCTTTGTGTTGACTGCCTGTATTGAATTCACTTTGCTGCTTGACTTGAGGAATTCTTGCAGCTTAATGCTGCCTTCCTCACAGCCCGCGATGAAAGCTACCCTAAGACCGAAGCCAAGCTTTGAGAAGTCACAGAGAGAGACATTCCTCATAGTCAATCTTCTCAGGCTCTTGATCTGCCTCGCGACCGTGGATTTAGGCATATTCAATCTCTTTTTTATCTCCTCAAGATTCATCCTTGAATTCCGCCTGAGCTCAGCCAAAACCAGCTTCTGTTTCTCTGTAAGCATGTTGTTTTTTCCTGTCCCATCAATTAATAACGTTTTCTCTCGCTCAACCGATGGATTTGCAGCTTTTTTCCATTTTTTGCAGCCAATGCGCAGGTTGAATCGTCCCAATGCATATTTTTGGCCAGATATTTAGCACTATAGAATGAAATCACAGAGGTTTTAATAATATTATTTTGATAAACCCTTAAATTATCCATCCCAAAAAAAGATTGTCCGTCCCTATCGGTCATTTTTCAGAATTAATATCTTTTTTCGGAAAACCCTCGCCTTTCGGCAGAGAATATTCGGCCTGCGGCTTGAGGATTAAATTATCTTTTTTAAGGATTTCCTCAAGCCTTGACATTTCCTCAGATTGCATGTTCGGAAGCTTGACAAAGATTGCTGTGGTGTATTTTGATTGCATTATATCTTTCAAGCCAAGCTCAGCCAATCTTTTCACAACAGGATCTTTCCCAACTTTTTCATCATAGATGACTTGATAATTCTTCATTTTAGATCCTTCACAAGATTATAAGCTTGCGCTAGCTTGATTTCATACCCACTTAAGTCCTTATCATCAATATTTATTCCCGAAACTTTCAATAGTCCTTCCAGTTCTTTTGCTTCAATCTTCTTCAAAGATTTCCCTAATGCGGCCAGAGCAGTTATATGGGGAGTTGCCATTGAAGTACCGCTGAAGATGCCATAATCATTGTCTGGTAGGCTTGAATATATGTCGACGCCCGGAGCCGCTATGTCCACCATATCATTCGAATTGCTGAAATATGCCTTTTTTCTATTCCTTGTTGTCGCCGCCACGCTTACGACACCATCAAGTGAAGCAGGATAATTGTAATGGCTGTTGCCATCGTTTCCAGCTGCTGCGGCGACGAAAATTCCCCTTTTGTATGCTTCGCTGCACACCTGCTGCAATGGTAAGGAGGTTGCTGGGCTGCCGAGGCTCATGTTTATCGCATCCACATTGTCATCTATCGCCATCTCTATGGCCGCGATGACATCAGCTTCGCTTCCTGACCCGTCCTCATCAAGGACGCGGTATGCGAGCAGTGTGCATTCGTTGGCTATGCCAACTTTTTTTCCTGCAACAGTTCCAGCAACATGGGTGCCATGGCCATTCAAATCATAAGGATCCTCTTTGTCCTCGACAAAGTCATATCCTTTGTCTTTCCCGAATCTCTCTTTCAGCTCATCATGGGTGTAATCGACGCCTGTGTCTATTACCCCTATCAAGGATTTTTCACCTCTTGTTACTTCTTGAGCTTCATAAGCCTGGATGTCCTCAAGATTCCAGTCAAGGCCTTCTGTCTTCTTTATGTTCCTGATAGGCCTGAAAGGCTCAGGCAGCCTGAATATGTTGCTTCTCCTGGCCCTCTTGACCCTTTTTGTATATGATGCAGCATTTGCGGAGAAGCTACTCTTGCTAAAAGTCTCAAGTATCCTTGCACTCTCCTTTCCATCACAGAACAAGGATATCGCTGAAGCATACTGATGTACATTTATCCTTGCCTCAAACTCTTTTTTCAGGAATTCCCCAAAATCCCCTTTAAGCGAATAGCAGCCGGAGTCATCGCAGAGCTCAATTATCAGCGCTTCTTGCTTCCTTCTTGGCTCAAAATTATGTTTTTCGTTTTTTCTCGGCCTATAATTGGCAAGCACTTCATCAACAAGATAAGCAAGCTCGCCTTCTCTCGGCCTTATCTTCTTCTCATTGAGCTTATTGAGATAGCCATGCTGCAGCTTATCTATGATCCCTGAAAGGCCAAAGATGAACTTGTTCCAGTCTGTCGTTGAAAGTATTGCCTTCTTCGCCCTGAAGAATTCCGGGTCAAGGTCAAGCCTGTAGAAGTCAAGTATCGTGTAGCCTGCAAGTTCTTTCATGCAGCCTATTTTGCCTTGGTTGTTAAGCAGCGTTTTGGGAAAGAAAGCGAAGAAATTGCAGATTAAACGAAAGTATTCTTTGGTTTTTGGAAGAATTCCTTTAACCTTAAAAATCAACCCAAAACATTATGCCACCAGCAAATTTTTAAACCAAGAAGATTATCTCAAGGCTGTGCCTGGTTGGTATAGCTTGGACAGCATGAGAGCTTGCGGAGCTTTAGACCTGGGTTCGAATCCCAGACCAGGCGTTTATTCTCACCTTAATAATCTAAAGAGAAAGTTCGGCTTCCTGCCGAATCATATCTGCCCTGTCTGCGAATACTTCTTCATGAGCCTCTCCACAACTATGTTGGGAGCAAATCCCGTCCTTCCACAAGACCTGATGAACTCATCATAAGTCGGCTTGTCTATGTTATAGTCTATCCTCACTTTTTGCGGCCCCTTTGCTGTTGCTGCCATAATTATCACCCTTGTCCTGAGAAATAAGCATCGTTTATAAGCTTTGTTTATTTTTTCATCCGGTCAATAATCCTGTTTATGTTCTTCCTTCTCCTTTTTTCCATGAAACTGTCAATCCTTATGTTTATCTTTGGCTTTATCCTTTCCATGCCGCTCCTTATCCTGTCTTTGAGATTTATCCTTGGCATATTAGCGGCAAAATGTCGTCTTGCCCCCTCACTGTGCGTCGTCAAAGCATGTATTTTTCCAGTCATCGTGCCAGTAATGAAATTTTTCTGTTTCTTTATGTTGTCAAGGAACTCTTCAACAGAATTAGCATGGCTGTATGTGACAACCTTTCCAAGATTGAAGATCACATGGCCATCGCTTCCGCCAGTGTAGGGCATATTCTTGCTGGCTGCAAGCTCAATAGCCTTTATGTTCTTACCCTTTGTCATCTCACCATTGAAGACTTCAATCGAGTCGAATTTGTTGAGCAGCCCTACATCGTTCTTCGTCACCTTGCTGAGGTTCTTCCACAGATAGCCATAAGGATGGGCTGCGCATGATATGCAATTATAGTTTTTTGACGCATCAAGGATATCATTCATCGATTTGCTTATCCTTATGAATGGGCCTTTCAGCTTGAAGTCCATGACATTCTTTGTGTAGAAATCCTGGAGCTCTGAAAGATTATAGAAGTAAATCAGCACATCTCTGCCCTCGACACAGTTGACCTCAATCGCTGGGATGAAGAAGGCTTTTTCCCTCGCCAGTTCTAAGGGAGCGCGGATATCATTATGGTCTGTGATCGCTATGCCTATGCCAGTCTTCTTGAGCTTCTTCATGACTGTCTTGACATTTGAGTTCCCATCACTATAGATGGTGTGGAAATGCATGTCGAACATCATGTAATCATGATATCTAAGGAAGCTGTAATCCGGTTTTCTGAACCACACGCGGCCTGTCTGCATTCTGACAAAGCTTTCTCCTATGTTTTTATATTTTTGCAAAGGTAAATAAAGAATAGAGCTTTTCACGCCCTTATGGAAGAGAGGCTTCAGAAGATATTGAGCAACCTTGGTGTGGCAGCAAGAAGGAAGGCTGAGCAGCTGATAGCCCATGGCAAGGTGACTGTCAATGGCAAAGTAGCAGTGCTTGGCCAGAAAGCCGACCCAGACAAGGATTTCATCCTTGTTGAGAATAGGCGCATAAAAGTGCCGAGGAAAATCTATATCATGTTCAACAAACCCAGGGATTATGTCTGCAGCCTAAGCGACGAGGGCAGCAAGAGGAGCATGATGCGCCTCATCAAGGTCAAGGAGAGGATATATCCTGTGGGAAGATTAGATTTTGACACTGAAGGCCTGATATTGTTGACCAATGATGGCGAATTCGCCAACAGGATAATGCATCCTCGCTATGAGGTTGAGAAGACTTATGTCGCTAGGCTCGATAGGGGCTTCAAAAGGGACGACATAAGGAAGCTGAAGAATGGCGTGCTTATCGAAGATTATCAGGCGACAGCAAGGGCGCAATATCTTTTTGAGAAGGATCCCCGCGTCCTCGAGCTTACTATACATGAAGGAAAAAAACACATCATAAAGAACATGATGAGGGCTCTTGGCTACAAAGTCATCTATCTTGCCAGGATCAAGATCGGGCCTCTCTACCTTGGAGACCTGAGGAAAGGCAAATATCGTGATTTGAGCAAGGCAGAGATGGAGAAGATAATGAGAGCGATCGGCCTGGGCAAGTAATATGTTCCTATTCTAGGATAGTTACAAACAGAAAGGTTTAAAAGAGGACTAAACCTTCCTGATGTCATGGGGGCAAAGAAAGATTTCATTCTTTTGGCAAACCAATTTAGCAAAGACTTTGCGCAGAAAGTTGCTCTAGAGCTGAACCAGACAAATGATCAGGACTTCAGGAGAGATTTTGAGCTTGTTGATGTCGTCACTGAGGATTTCGGAGATGGCTCCCCAAGGATTAAGGTGGACAGGACAGTAAGAAACCAGGATTGCTACCTTATCCATCAGCAGATTGGCATAGAACAAGTCAAGCATTTCAATTATCTAACTGAGACTGAAGATGCGTTGAAAAGGGCAAGTGTCGAGAGGTTCAACATTATTCTGCCTTATTTCTATCCAGGAAGGATGGACAGGAAGAAAGATGGTAGGACGGCCATAACCGCGAAAAAATGTGCCAGGGAAATAGAGCTGCATGGCGGCAGCAAGCTCG
>JAGVOV010000115.1 GCA_020052545.1 archaeon
AACTTCTACAATCTTGTCGACAGTCCTAGCCATGCTCAATGGACTGTCCTCTATCGATGGAAGGAGGCTTGTGCTGCTGTAGTCTGCCCTTAGGACAGTCTCTGCTCCTTCTCTTTCCACCTGATATATTATTTCGCCCTCTTCTTCCATCTATCTCAGCCTTTCCTTCTTAATTCTCTCAGCTATAGCATTGTTGATGAACTCTATCAATGTCAGCCCTTTAATGGCAGAAGCTACCTTCACTTTCCTATGCACTTCCTCATCAATCTCAATGTTTATCCTTGTCATTCCTCAATGCCTCTTTCAAAGCTTCCTCAATATAATCTTTCAGAACTATGTCGCGCAGCGCGCATGCTGCCTTCAGCTTCCTGTGCACTTCATCCGGAATCTCTATGTTTATCCTTGACATAAGTTAATTAAGTTATATAATTAAGTTTAGTTAACTAATTTATTTATAAATAAGCAAAGTAGTTTTTATATTTTACGCTTTTACTTCGGCATAGTTACGCAAAGTTTATTAGTCAAGTCAGCTTTGACAGCGTTATGGGAATAGACGAGCAGGACAAAGCGAACTTGATGCAGAGCCTTGAACAGCAGCCTGTCGAAAAGAAGCAGACTTTTTTTGGGCCTAAGCAGAAACAAGGCCCGGATCCGGCAGTGATGAAGATGGCATCTGATATGAATGATCTGGCCAGGCGGCTGAGGATGCTTGAAGAAAGATATATCAATTTCAGGAAGAAGAACCAGGTGACAGAGCAGGACATGGTATCTGCGCACAAGAACCTGAATAAAGAGGTGAAGACGGCAATGTCAGACCTCTCAGAACTGAGAAAAGGCATCAATGAGCTGGAAAATACAATGAAGCTGGTGCTCAGCGAGCTGCAGAACTGCGCAAGAAAGGAAGACCTTCTTGTCCTGCAGAAGTACATAAACATGTGGGAGCCCATGCATTTTGTGACAGAAGACGAAGTCAAGAAGATGGTCATGGCTAACAATAGTAGAAAAGTATAAAAATCAGGATGGTTAGGTTTGCTTATGGCATTGTTCAGCTTTGGGAAAAAACAGGAGGAGCAGGTGCAGCAGTTCCAGCCACCTCCACAGGGACCGCCAACAGACCTTGTGCTTTCGATGAGAGAACAAGGATTGAGCAATAACCAGATCATCCAAAACCTCTATAGGCAAGGCTTTCAACCGAGCGATGTTGCGGATGCGATGAATCAAGCTAATGCAAAGGAGAGCGTGGAAAATATGCCGACAGGTTACTTCAACCAACAATATCAGGATCAGGGACAAGCAATGCAACAGAACATGCAGCAGCAACAACAGCCGATGCAGCAAGGCATGGAAGCGCAGCAAGGCTATCAGGAAATGCCGAATGAGCATGTGGAAGAGATTGTGGAAGCGATAGTCAACGAGAAATGGAATGAGATAGTCAAGAATGTCAACAAGATAACAGAATGGAAAGACAAGACAGAGACAAGGCTTTCTACTTTAGAGCAGCAGTTCAAGGACTTGAAGCAGGAGTTTGACAAGCTTCATGATGCGATACTCGGCAAGATCGGCGAGTATGACCAGAACATCGTCAATATAGGCACCGACATAAAGGCCATGGAGAAGGTGTTTCAGAAGATTTTGCCGACGCTGACAGACAATATAACAGAGCTTTCTAGAATAACTGATGACCTGAAGAAAGGCACAGCGAAAAAATAGTCATGTGTTGCTGCTTGTAAGCTGGCTCACTGTGAATACTGCTATAAGCATTATCAGTATAAAACCCAGCATCTTAGGATTGTAGATCGCCTGGCCCATGTTATTGCTAAAACTTCCAGTGTTTGTCGTGCCTGTTGTTGTTCCCGGATTGCCTAAAGTGATGCTCTCATTAACAACAGTGCCGCTGCCCTGAGTTATCTGGAGGCTTTCCTGGCCATAGGCTGCGCTCAGCGAAAACGCGAATATTACAAGTGAGACTACAATCAAGGCCCACTTCAACGTCCCATTTTCTGTCACGCCGGTCATAATCCAATCATCCTTGGCGCCAAAGATCTTGAACGCTATTATGGTAAATATCAGCATAACAAAGAGGACGATGAACCATGGTATCATGGTCTTTATGACTATCACTGCCTTTTCTGTCAGCAGGATTATGAACGCGACAACGACAGCTACGATCGCATGCACCCATTTTGTCGTGCCGAAAAGCTTGGTCCAGCTCATCACGCCGTACATCACAGCGAAGATTAGCAAGAATAGGAAAATGGGGCCGAAGCCCTCAAGCAAGCTTAGGTTTAAGACTGATGCCATTTTAAGGTTTCTTGAACAATCCTCCTAGATTATTCATGAAGCTCTCTGCAGGCGTGCCTGAATCATCTGCCGTCACAAATTTTATTATGAGGCCGAACACTACAATCATTATGAATATGGCTACTGTCTCATCCCCAAACAATCCGGAGAGCCAATTCCATCCGTTCCACCAGCCGACTGAGCTGCCGAAGATCAACAATACTGCGATAGCGGACAATAAGACAATCCAGCCTGTGACGCGATTACCGGCAACCCATTGGCTCTGGGCCCCCCATATGCCGACTAAGATGAGAAGGGCAAGCACAGCTATCAGCACGAGAGAGACTTGCGGAAGCACCTGGAGCAGCATCTGGACAGGGTCAAGGCCCGAAGGATATCTAATCCCTCCGACGCCCATATGCGGCACGATAAAGAAGATGCCAAGCACAAGTGCTATGACGACATCGAAGCTTTTCTTATCACCAAGGATCTTCGTCTTGTGCAATATCGCATACACCAAAGTGAATACTAGTATGAATGGCAATACATAATCAATGAAACCCCATGAATACAATATCTGCAGGAAATTATCAACCCGATACGCTCCGCTTACCATTTTTTACCTCCATTAATGAGACTATTCCTTCTTCTTTTCCTCTTTATGGTCGCTCTTCTCCTTCTTATCGCTTGTTATCCAGACCATTATCAATATGACAACAATGACTAAGATTACTGAACCGCCAGCATTGCTGTCCCAATTGTTGACAAGCCATTTCCATCCGGCCGCGAGCCAGTTGCTGCCGTCATCTGTCGGGATGGCATTCAGAAAAATAAGGATAATCGTTATGAACACTATGACCATCATGAATATGCGCCAGCCTCCATCAAGGAAGACCTCTTCGCCGTTCTTGTAGAATGCGCCTATGAGCAATAGGAACATGACTATCAGGATAAGGACAGTGATGATATTGGCCAGGAAAGTGTTTATCAGCTGCACCAGTTTTGTAGAGGCAACAACAAGGAAGCCGATGACAAATGCAGCCATAGCATTCAGGTTCTTCTTGCTGTATTTCTTGTTGCCTACCTCATCAACGCCCAAGACCTTTGTCTTGTCGAAGATGGCGTAAGTTATGGTAAAGACCAATAGGAAGGGCAAAATCACATCATAAATGCCAAGCGTCTGCAGAAAATCGATGATACCGCGGAAAGTTGAGGTAGCCATATTAGTATACCAATCGATATATTAACTATATAAAACTTTCGAATAAGACTCTCTATAAAATGCTCGAAAAACTTTATAAAAGACACATGCTTCCACGTCTCTATGGGACAATTTAAGCAGCTTAAAGAGGAAATGGACAAGTATGAAGTTGACAGGGAAGAACTGATAAGGCTTTCAAGAGATATAGTGGGACTTTCAAAAGAGCTCATATATGCCACCCATAGGAAGGATTTCAAGACAGCTGAAAAGGCGAAAAGTGACATAACGAAGCTTGTGAAGAGCCTTAAAAAATATGAGAACAGCAAGCACTATGCTTCCGGCAGCTTCAAAATAAGCATACAGGAATATGTTGAGGCTGTGTGCTACCTTGAGTTTGTCAAGAACGGCAAGATACAGACATGCAAGGAGCTTGATGTGGATCCAGAATATTACCTTCTTGGACTTTGCGACCTCACAGGGGAATTGACGAGGAATGCTGTTAACTCAGCTATAAACGACGATTATAAGAAAGCGCTGGAAGTGCAGAAATTTGTGGTTGGCCTTTATGAGGAACTGATGCAGTTCGACTTCGGCAATGGGGAATTGAGGAAGAAGTTTGATGGCATAAAATGGGAGCTTAACAAGCTCCAAGACCTTGTTTTCCAGCTGAAGATGAAGGGCATGATAAGATGAGGGATATCCTGAACTATTTCTTTGAGATTGGGATTTTGAAAAGGGTGAAAAGGAGTGGCTGGTGGGTCGCCGGCGTCAAAGATCCTGAAAGCGTCGCAGATCACAGTTTCAGGGCAGCAGTCCTGGCATACATAATGGCGGACATGGAAGGCGCGAATCCAGAGAAAGCGTGTTCAATCTGCCTCTTCCATGACCTTGCTGAGGCGAGGATAAATGATCATCATAAGATATCTGCAAGATACATCAACAAGCATGATGGGGAAGAGAAGGCTTTCATGGAGCAGCTTGAGAGGCTGCCTAAAAAGACAGCAGCAAAGATAGCGAAGCTTTATCACGATTATGACAATGACAAGATAAAGGAAAGTGTCATAGCGAGAGACGCTGACCTCCTGGAATGCGCGATACAGGCGAAAGAATACATGGAAATAGGCCACAAAGAGGCCGGGGACTGGATGAAAAGGATTGATTTACTTCTCAAAACAAAGACGGCGAAGCAGCTCAGCAAGCAGCTCTTCAGGCAGAGCAGCCATGACTGGTGGCAGGGCTTGAAGAAGAAAGCAAGAAGATAAGAAATATATCTAAGCTGTCATTAATTCTGGGAATGAATGCGTTCATCTTCCATGGCACGGCAGGCTATCCAGGAGAGAACTGGTTTCCGTGGCTGAAAAAAGAGCTTGAAAGTTCAGGCTGTAATGTAATAATTCCGCAATTCCCAACTCCGGAAGGCCAGACTCTTGGTAATTGGTTTGAGGTTTTTGAGCAGTACAAACAGGATTATGGCCCAGAGACAATCCTGATAGGGCATAGCCTGGGCGGGGCTTTCCTGTTAAGGGTGCTAGAGAGATATAATGTTAAAATCAAAGCAGCCTTCCTGGTCGCTGCCCCTATCGGGATATTGCCTTTAAAGAATTATGAAACCGACAAGCCATTCATTGGCCATCAATTTGACTGGGAAAAGATAAGGAAAAACTCGGGCAAATTTTTTGTCTTCCACTCTGACAACGATCCTTTTGTGAGCTTGGGAAATGGACAGGAACTGGCAAAAAGACTCGGGACAGAGCTCATCTTCATCCCTAAAGCGGGCCATTTCAACGCTGCAGCCGGCTATCTTAAGTTTGAGACGCTATTGGATAGAATTAACGGTCCTCTTTAAACCAAACCGCTTGCGCGGATGGTTAAAGTGGAAAGGCAGAGAGCTATTTCTTTGGTTTCATCACTGCGTATTGTATTGCCATCGTTATTCTGCCAATAACAAGGCCCATCACAAACACGCAGAAGTATAGAAACCATGCTATTACTTTTGCTGTTTGCATGTTCTTTCACTCTCTCATGTCTTTCGACCATGGTGAATTGGAAAGCTTATTTATTTATAAATTCATC
>JAGVOV010000065.1 GCA_020052545.1 archaeon
GAGGTTATTATCTCGGGCGCAATCCCGACTTTTGTGCATATCATCGGCAGCCCTGCCGCTCCCGCTTCCAGCATTGTCTGGCCGAAGTTCTCAGATAAAGAGGTGTAGACGAAGATGTGTGCTGTCCTATATTCTTTTCTCAGCTCTTCATCGTATTTTGGCCCTGTGAACTCAACCATGTCTGAAACATCGAGCTCTTTTGCAAGTATTTTCAGCTCTTCCAGATAGCCGCTCTTGCTTGTGTCAGAGCTTTTCTCCTCTCCACCGACGATTCTGAATTTTATCTTCTTTTTTGGCAACTTTTGCTTGATTATCGCAGCGGCTTTTATTATGGGCTCTACATTCCTGTTTCTGGATATCCTGCCTACGAAAAGCACCTTGAAGGATCTGGTTTCTTTTTCCAGCGGGGAGTACTCATCTATATTCACTCCGACAGGGACGAGATGTATTCTATCCTTATTTATGCCGTAATCTTTTGCGTCTTTGTATTCTTCCTTCGAGTTGACAATGATCGCGTCAGCGTATCTTATCAACTTTTTCCCTCCGAAAAGATCATAAAGGAGGTATGGGAGTTTCATGATGCCTTTCAAGTGGTGCGAATATCCTAGCAGGCTCCCATGGGTGCTTATTACAAAGGGTTTTCCCATTCTCCGGGCCATCTTGTACGCGAGCCCTGTCTGGTATCCTCTATAGCTGTGTGCATGCACGATGTCGAAGTCAGTGAGCATCCTCTTCATTGAAGGCGTGTAGAAGTATTTCATGAATTTCCAGCGGATAGGGAATCTGTAGACCTCGACCCCGCCCATCCTTTCATGTTTGGGGCTTTTCTCTGCCTTGTAGTTTGAAGTCAGTATTGGAGATCTTATCTCCCTCTTTTCCAGCCCCTTGCTTATCCTGGATGCCTGGTTTGCTGGGCCGCTGACGTAAGGATAGAAAGATTCTATTGTCCTCAGCACTCTTATCCTTCTTTTAGAGGTTGTTTTGTCCATGGTCCTTTTTTGGCGTAAGTGGTTAATAAACCTAACCTGTTTTTAGGCAATTATGCGTAATATTTAAATACCCCTGTCTGCTGGTTTTAATCTGGTGAAAATCATGTCTAAGATGTTCGACAACGCTACAATACTTATAACTGGCGGTACAGGCTCTTGGGGTCAGGAATTGACAAGGCAGCTTCTTGCTAAATACGCCCCCAGAGAGATCAGGATATACAGCAGGGGTGAGATGAAGCAGGTAGATATGAGGCTGAAATTCAACAACCCTAAGTTGAAGTTCATAATCGGAGATGTACGTGATAAGCAGAGGCTACTGACTTCCTGTAGGGGTGTTGATTACGTATTTCACATGGCAGCATTGAAGCACGTGCCAGTATGCGAAGAGAATCCTGAAGAAGCCATTTTAACAAACATAATAGGAACCGAGAATGTTGTCTTCGCATGCATAGAGAACAATGTGAAGAAGATGATAGATGTGTCTACAGACAAAGCAGTAGATCCGTTGAACCTTTATGGTGTCACAAAAGCTTGTGGAGAGAAGATAACTATCGCTGCAAACCAGAAGGCGACAAACACCGTTTTCTCCTGTGTTAGGGGGGGTAATGTGATGGGTTCCCGAGGGAGTATCATACCTCTATTTAGAAAGCAGTTAGCTACAACAAACGTGCTGACCGTGACTGATGAGCGCATGACGCGTTTTATATTTTCCCTACAGGACGCAATAGGACTGGTGCTGAAATCTGCAGAGGATAGTGTCGGTGGAGAAATTTTCGTTATGAAGATGCCTTCTTCAACAGTTATGGACATTGTTACTTGCATGAAGGAGGAGTTGGGTAACAGCAAGACAAGGACTGATATGATAGGCATAAGATATGGCGAGAAGCTGGATGAGGTTCTCGTCTCCAAGCACGAAGGCATGGATAGGATTGTTGATGACGGTGACTTTTACATCATCCTGCCTTTCCTTGATATAGAGAAGTCGAGGAAGCATTACGCGTCAAAGAAGGTGATAAGTATCGGCGAGTTCAATTCGAGGAACACCAAGGTGCTTAATAAGGAAGAGGTAAGGAAGCTTCTTAAGAAGAACGGTTTTCTGGATCCTATTGTGAAAGAGAAGGTTCCTGAAGTATATTTCAATTGAAAATGGATATTGGAATAACAGGTCATGGCGGTTTTTTAGGGAAGTGCGTATTTGATAGGCTGAAAGGCAACAAGAAGGTAAGTTCTGTCGAAGGTTTCGGTCATCCTGAACAAGACATCCTCGATAGAGCCTCTGTTGAGAGGTTTGTCTCTGGCAAGGACGTCATAATTCATCTAGCCGCGCTCAACAGAGCTGATGAGATGGATATTATGAAAGTCAATCTGCTGGGCACATTGTCCTTGGTCAAGGCGATAAAGGAGAAGAACCCCGCATGCCGTCTGCTGTTTTCTTCATCATTCCAGGTCTACTCAAATAGCACAGAGAAAGATACCATAGACGAAGATTTTCCAGTAGGGCCTCTGACTGCATACGGTCTTTCGAAAAGATTCGGAGAGGAGCTTGCGCTTTCTCAGCTGGATGGCTGCGCAGTGTTCAGGATATCAAACATCTATGGTCCTGGCTGCAGGCCTTTCTACAATTCTGTTGTCGCTACATTTTTGCATCTTGCAAAGGAGGGGAAGGAGATAAGCATAAACGGGAGCGGCAGCCAATTGAGAGATTTTGTCTTTGTCGACGACGTCGCGAGAGCATTTGAGCTAGCTGTCTTCTCCAAAGTGAGTGGCATATTTAACATCTGCACAGGCGAGGCAATCTCCATGAACACTGTCGCAGAGCTTATCAAAAGAGAGTTCCCGAAGCTGAAGATAGCCCATAAGGCTGCGGAAGAAGGCAGCTTTTCCACGCGTGGCTCTTACGAGATGGCGAAGAAGGCATTTAAGTGGGTTCCCAAGACTCGATTTGAAGATGGATTGAAGAAGTGCTTATGAAGATGGACATAAAGACGAAGAAACTGGAGAAGAAGGTCGATGACCGTGGATTTGTCTTCGAGGTGCTGAGGTCAGAGCAGGTCAACGCCCCCTTCGGCCAGATATTCATCACGACTGTGAAGCCTGGAAAGGTGAAAGGCAACCACTACCACAAGCGAAAGAAGGAGTGGTACTGTGTGCTGAGCGGAAAAGTCGCGGTGCATTTTGTCGATGTTTCGACCAAAGAGAAGAAGAAGGTTGTTCTGGACAGCAAGGAGCCAGAACTGCTCGAGATAAGACCTGGAATCTCGCATGCGATAACCAATGAAGGCGAAGAAGAAGCAGTTATTATCGCTTACATCTCAGAAAGCTTCAATCCAGAGGATCCAGACACGTTCACACTAAAGGTTGTTTAGTTGCCTTGTCTTTTCGTCTATTTTTGCCTGCGTATTTCTTGAGGTACCCTTCCAGCTTGTCGATGAAGACCGGCCAAGAATGGTTTTGGATTGTGAATTCGTAGCCCTTCTCTGCCAATTTGCGTTGTTTCTCCTCGCTCGAGAGTATCTCTATCGTCTTTTTGACGAACTCTTCGTCTGTATCGACGAATTCCACAGCGCTGGACTTTTCAGGTATTATGTCCAATATGCCTTTCAGCCTCCTTGAGATGAGGGGTTTCTTGCAGGCAAGGTATTGGA
>JAGVOV010000110.1 GCA_020052545.1 archaeon
GGCGCTATATTGGACATCACTTCAATCAGCTGGCCTGAAAGCGCGAAGAGGAAAGGCGCTGCAACGATGGTAGCGAAGGATATGAATATGACATAAGTTATGACAGAACTCGACATCTCTCTCCTCAATATCCTGTTCTCCTGGATGTTCTGGGCTATCTTGCCCAATAAGCTCCCAATCTCGCCTCCTGCCTCCAATCCCTCGATGAGGAGGCTTACGCTCCTCCTCAGGACCTCAGAATCATATCTCTCAGCGAATGATGTCAGCGCATCTTTCAGGTCAACTCCAGACATCGTCTGCTTCGCCACGTCCTCCATCTCTATTGCCAGTATCCCGAAGCGAGGCCTGACAGCATACCACAATGCCTTGTCTATGGGCATGCCGCTCCTGATGTTCGCGCTTGCCAGTATCAAGAAATCCGGAAACACCTCCTCAATCTCCAGCCTTCTCCTGAAAAGCTTCAGGTCGATGTAGGTGTAATATGTTGCCCATAGGAGGAATATCATGAGGGCAAGCCCGAATGTCCATATCAATATAATGATGCCTATCGTGAACCGGATGTCAAATTCGGGCCTCCTCACTAAGAAAAAAGTCAGGATGATGTCAAGGGCGATTGCAGTTATGAGGATGCGGTTCCTCGCAGTGTTATAATGGCCATGTTCCAGGCCAGCCTTCTCTGCATAGGCATGATGCTTCTTTTTCTTGGTGAAGAAGCTTTTCATCAGAAATCCACCGGCGGCCTGCTCGCCTTGATTATGTTAAGGAAGAGGAACTGCACGACTGCAATGACAGCGATGAGCGCGAAGAAGAACATGAGATCGAGCTTGAAGCCTATGAAGCTGGAAACTATCACCAGCATGGTTATGCCAAGGCTTGGAGCTATGACTGCGATCATCATATAGAACATCGCTATCGGATTCAGTTTCCTTCCGTATTCCTGCACCAGAATCTGCTGCTCTTTCGCTATCTGGTCTATCGTCGCGCCTAAGGCTTTTGTCACGTCAGCTCCGGTCTTGAGGCTGTTCAGCACTTGCCATAATATTTTCCTCAAGTCATTTGAAGAAGTTGTCTCCACCGTGTCTGCTATCGCTTCCTCAAGCTGCGTGCCAAGGTTGACCTTGCCTATTATCTCATTGAAATGTCTGCCTATGCTCCTGTAATTCTTCCCAGTGTTCTCGATCGCTTTTGAGATAGGCACGCCGCTCTCCAATTCAACAATCAGGAAGCGGCCGGCAAACACTATCTCCCTTGAGACTTCTTTCTCTGACCTCATTATCTTCACATCAGGGACCTTGAGGAAATAAGGGAAGAGGATGAGGAACGTCAAAGGGAATATCAGGAGGAGCAGCGTCATGGAAATCTGCATCTTGTAGAATATCGAGCCTAGAAAGACAAAGACGAAGCCGAAAGAGAGGACAAAGGTGGAAATGAATATCTTCCTCACGAAATATTCAGGCTCATCCTGCATTCCCGCCTGGATGAGCTTCATCTTAAGGTTTGGGAAGAGCTTTGTCAGCCTTGTCCAGAATTTAATCTTTATCACCAAGGAGCTTGTTTGACTTCACAGCCTTCATAAGATTGTCCTTGTCTGTGTAGTATTCAGCTATCACCTTGCCGACCTCATCAACCCTGTTTATGTCGTTCTTCACAAGATAGACAAGTATGCTTATCTTTTCCCTGATGTCAGCTGCTATCTCTCCTTCTGACATCCCGCTGAACATCTTCAATGTCGCGATCAATGATTTAGATTTGCTCACTTCCACCAAGGTATCTTTCCTCGTATCATGCTGCATTATTATGTTCAGGCTTGAATCCGGCATGACCTCTGCCACCTGGAATGTCCTCCTTGTCCCTGTCCTCCTGTTCCTGAACTGTATAAGTATCAATGAGATCGCAGGCAGCATTGCCTTCGGAACATTTATCGGCGGATTCAGCATCCTGTTCAGCATCTCATTCGCGTCATTGGCATGGAATGTGCCGTAGCATGAATGGCCGGTGTGTATCGCCTCAAAGAAAGTCTCGGCCTCTGCCTGCCTTCTGATCTCTCCGACAAGTATCCTGTCCGGCCTCATCCTGAGGCTGTTGACCAAAAGGTCTTCCATGCTTATCTCGCCTTTGCCTTCGGCATTCGGAAGCCTGGTGTTCATCGGGACCCAATGCAGGAATTTCGGAAGCTTCAATTCTGCAGTGTCCTCAATGCTCACAATCCTCTGGTTAGGCGGGAAGAAAGTCGCAAGGACATTCAATGTTGACGTTTTTCCAGAGGCTGTGCCCCCCCCTATTATGGCTGATAGCTCATATTGCATGCATAGCCATATCAGTGCAGCGGCCTCTTTGCTCAGCGTGTTGTTCCTCAAAAACTGGGTTATTGTCAAAGGTTCTGCCGCAAATTTCCTGAAGGTCATCGTGTTGCCATGCATGCTTATGGGCTGCAGTGTGGCGTTGACCCTCTCTCCCTGGCTCAAGTGAGCGTCGAGCAGCGGCTCTAATATTGTTATCTGCCTACCCACTTTCCTTGCCACGATTGAGCTGTAATGCTTCACCTGGTCTTCTTCTGTAAGCGTTATGTTTGTCTTGAGCCATCCATGCTTCCTGTGAAACACCCACACTGGTTCAGCCGCGCTGTTGACAGCGATCTCCTCAAGATTCTCGTCTGACAGCAAGATTTCAAGATTGCCCAGGCCAAGACTCTTCTGTATAAGATAAGTTGTCAGGTAATCCTTGATCTTTGCGTCTATGTCAGGGAAATACTTGTCTATGAGTATGAGGATCGCTTCCTTGAAGCGCTCGTTAACAAGATCCTCTTTCTGGCTGGTTATGTCCACCATGCCCAGATTCACCTGTTTTATCAGGTCCTTCCTTATCCTTTCAAGAATTATCTCTGTCGTCTTGCTTATTGTCGATATCGAAACTTCATAGATCGGGACAAACTCGCCTTTTGCCCTAGCTATCTTTATATTGATAGGCAGATTGCCAGAATTATATGAATAGCTCTCTATCTCAACCTCTTTTTTCAAGATTCCACCTTAAATGCCTTATCCAACTCTAATATTTAAAGCTTACTTCAGAATTCCGCCGAGCTTCTCGAACTGCTTCTTGAGGAATGTTCTTTTTCCCTCAATGTCCTGCATCTTCTTCTCTAATTCAGAGATATGCTTCTTCATGTCCTGGTTCTTCGACAGGTTCAGGACAATGGCTTTCTTCACCACATCATCAAGCTCCCTCTTCAGGCCGTATTTCTCGGCCTCGATGCTTTTCACCAACACATCAATCTCGCCCTTCCTGCTAAAGAACTTCTCAAGCCTGTTTCCCGCCTCTTTTGCCTTCATCTCGTCTTCCTTGATGCTTGATCTTGACTTTGACAGCTTCGCTATGACATTTTGCTGCAGCTTGATTATCTCGGTCTCTTTGCTCTTGCTCTCAGCAAAAAGCTTCTCAATACTTTCTTTCTTGCTCTGGATCTCTTCCTTTATCGTGCTTGCCAGCTTGTTCAATTCTTTGATGTGGTCTTTTGTCAGCACGACATGCTTATCCTCTTCGTCAATCTTATTATGGACCTTGGCTATGAGCTCATTGAGTTCAGAGAGCTTCTTCTTCAACATATTTTCCTGCTGTTCCAAGGTCTCCGTCTCCCGCTTCTCCTTCTCTATCTCGCTTGTCCCTTGCTTTATGTTCTGCAGCAATTGATTGTACTTTGACTGCTCGATGCTTATCTCCCTGTCCGCATCCTTCACAGTCTCCATGAACCTGTGCTGTTGCTCCAGCATCTTGGAATCTATGTTGTTCTTGATCTTCTCATATTCTCTAAGTTCCTCAAGCTCCTTCTTCACAGAATTCATGCTGCTGCCCATGCTCTCCACAAGGCTGCTGTACTCTTTCTTGAAGCTCTCTAATCCCTCAGTGCCTTTCTCTATGCTCTCCATGGCTGACTCGGCTTTCCTGACAAAATTATCTTTCTTGCTCTCAAATTGCGTAGACTTGTTCTCTATCTCCTTCTTGCTCAATTTTCTTTCCACAAGATAAGGCGTCGTGAGCTTGTACTCAATGCTTATCAAGCCTTCCTCCTCAAGAAAATTGGCCCATTCTTCAACTACTACAGCAGATACTCCAAGTTCTCTTGCCGCGTCCTGAATAGAAATCCTTTTCTTCAGGTTGACGATTTCCACCAATTTGTCGATGCCTGTCTGTATCTCTGCCATAATTGACATAGCGAGAAAATTGGTTTATATAGTTTTCCCCTAAATGCAATATTTTTCGTAGAATCTCTTGATTTCCTCCGCCTTTCTGGGATTCAGGGAATAATGTGTCTCTCTTGTTTTCTTCGCCGGAATGATCCACCTACTTCTTTCAAGCTCCTTGATTGCCTGCTTGACCTTTTTAGAGCCAACAAGATGCCTTGGCAGGCCGCCTATTATGTTCTCAGTGTGAGAGCCGCCCCATTTGTTCCATTTGACAAAGCGCCTTATGATTGCCGCCTTGATGCCTTCTGTTTCCATGTTCTAAAATGATACAATATTGTCTCAAATCAGTAAAATTTATATATTAATTCATCTAACCCGCTCTTGGCTAAAAGGCCTATCAAAAAAAGCCCAGAGCAGTTCCGGCAAAGACGGAGGATATCACCATGACAACAGAGAAAAAGTCGCTTTTCATATCATTCATTGGAGATTCTCCGACAGCGCGCATCATAGATTACCTGCTCACCAACAGGGAACTTGATTTTTCCATGACGGACATAGCCAAGAACTCAAAAGTCGGCAGGGCGACATTGTATAGGGTGTGGGATGATCTGATCAGGAATAATGTCATAATGTATACAAGAACAATAGGAAAAGCCAAGCTGTTCAGATTAAATTCAGGAAATATTAAAATCAAGAAATTGATTGAGATAGACAACACATTGGTCATAGAGAATCTTTCTAATAGGTCCAGAAAAAAGAAGCAAGTGGAACTTTCTGCTTAGTTTAGTGCCAGTTTTGTGGCGTTATAGGCTTCCACATTGCCGAAATCATGATCAAGGATGAACCATGAAGGCATCTTGCTTATCTTGGTCTGGTTTGTTATGGTTCTGTTGCTGAAGTAGAGGTAATCGGCAACAGTCCTGTTCTTTATAGACAATCCCTGATCCTGGAACCTCTTTATGTTTACTAGGCTCTCTATGCCCTGGCTTGAATTGCCCATATTGCCTTGTAGTCTCATCAGGAAGCTCGGCGCATTTGCCGAGGCTTTATAATAGCTGTTGTTCACTTCCAGCTGCAGGTTTGTTGTGTCATTGTTTATTACGAAGTCAGTGAAGTTTGTCGCCCTTATCGTGCTTATCACATTTCCGAAGCTGTTTATCGTGTAGACCGGATCCTCAAGTTCTGAGATGCTGACATTTGTGCTGACTTGCCTGTTTATTTTCCAGGAGGCGATGTTCAGATTGTCCGCAATAAATAATGTAAGGTTTATCCTTACCTGGACGTGCCATGGGTCATTCTGGAATATATCGATGTTATTGGCTGATATGTTCAGAATTATGTTGCTTTTCTCGGCTTCCTGTGTTATCTTCTGCGTCCAGTTCGTGAAGGTGGAGTTTTCCATGAGCTTGCTTGTCTTCTGCATAATTGTTTCGTTCATGAAAGCCTCTTCAAAACGCAGGCTTGTGTTGTCAAGATAGGAGGCGTTCTCTGATATGAACTGTGTCATGCCTATGAGGCTCCTGAAGGAGATAATATAGGCTGCCCTATCAAGGTCCTTGTCAAGGTTTTTTATAAAACGGTTCATCGTGCTCACTCTCTCCTCAACAACAAGCTGCTTCTCCTTTATGTTAGGCATGTTCTCGCTTGAGGCCATGTAGAATGTGGCTATCACCAGTATACCTATGACAAAAGAGAAGATGAAGCCTTTCCTGTTCATTGGGTCACCTTCAATGTCAATGTGCTTGGTCCGAATAAGCTTGGCACTTCCGCCACATGTGTCGTCTCTATTGTCAAGCCGGTGCTGTTCAGTTTCACATCCAATTTTCCATCCCCATCGATGTCAAGCTGCCTCAACAATAAGTAGGAGGCAACAGCCTTGCTGTCCTTGGTGTCATAAATGATGTTGCCCGGTGTATAAGTGCATGTCTTTGTCCCATTATAATTTGCGTCGACCTTTAATGTGAAATTTGTGCTGTCCTCGAATCCAACTGTCCAGATGCAGCCCTCTGCCTTCTCCATCACATCAGAATAGGTAACAGAGCTCTTAACGCCTGCTGTGTATATTATCCTGTTGTCGCTCGAGCAGCCTGTGCTGTTTGTTTCACTATCGCCCGTTCTCATGACAATGCTGTTGTTTGCTCCTGGAACTATAAGATTGACAGGAAGATTGACGATGAAAGGATCCCCAAAGTTGATGTAGCTCTTCCCATAATCTGCCAGCCTGAAGACATTGTTGCTGTTAAGCCTGACAACATCTGTCCAGTGTGAGCCGGAGAAGCTTGTCGCCTTCGCATCAACATATCTTACATTGGGCATGCTCATGCTCTTGTTGCAGCTTCCAAGCTTGTCAGTCTGTGTCGTAAGGATTATCTCACCATAGCTGGGCTGCTGCGCCACAGGGGTATAATTTATCATTATGTAGCTGTCGCCGAAAAGGCGCCAGTTTGTCACGCTGCTGTTTATGCTCACAGTCTGGCCGCTCTGGTTGACGGCAAGCAGGATGCCGTAAGCTAGTTCCTTGTAGAAATCTGCGAGCTCTGACGCGTTCCTGCTGCCCTTGTATGTGCCGTTGCCAACTTGCGCTATCCTCTTAAGCGTGGTGTTTGCGCTGAGGCAGGTGTCTATCGGCCCCATCCCCACAGTATGAATTGTGACATTTAGGGCTTTGAGCCTTTTGGCAGCCTCGATGCTCGCGTTTATCGGGTTTGCACAGTCATTATTGCCGCAGTCGTTCACGTTTCCAAGGCATGCGCCGTCAAGATAAAAGCCATCTGTCCCTGTTGCTGCTGGATCGCACACCCAAGCGCCTGCAACAAATTTCCTTCCTGCGCAATGTGTCGGAATCCCATCAGTCATGAGCACGACAAACTTCTGCCTGCTTGAATTGCTGAGGTTTGTGAGTATCTCATTTGCATAGTTCAGCGCACAGGCGATGCATGTCCCTCCGCTGGGATTGTTTGGGTAAGCCTGGACGTGGTTGACAAGATTTGCTTCAGTCATGAGCAAAGGATCTGGAGGATAATATTGCGCGTTGTTCTCAAAGTCCGTAAGCCAGAGCTTATTGCCGGGATAGCTTGCGTTCATGACGACCCTTATGAAATCCTGGTCAACGCATTTGGCTATGGCAACTCTCCTTGTGTCATTCAGATGATAAAGATCCGGATTGCCGCAGTTCCTGCTGTTGCCGTAAGGGGGCGCGTCCCAATATCCTATCCTGAAGCGCATGCTGCCAGAGAGGTCTGTTATCAGCACGACATCGGCCTCTTTCGGGTAGTATGTCTTAGTGGTGAGATTATAGGAGGATATCCTTATCGGCACCGAGTTGTTGCTTATAATGGACAGATTAATGAGCTTGTCTATGTTGGTTATGTTCCTCTTCTGCTCTGTCGTATTCCCGTTGCTGCTGAATATAGTCTTGTTGCCTATGCTGAAATATGTCGTCTGGTTGCTAATGTAGTGAAGATAGGCTGTTATGTTGGTTATCCTGCCAGGCACGAAGAAGCTGCTGTAGATGTTTATTATGCCATTTATGTCAGGCAGATACTGCCTGTTGTCCGGATTGTAGTCTGAAAGCTCCTTTGTCTTGTATCTCACCTGTATATATCCCCCCCCTATGAAGCTTGTGTTTATGTTGCCCAGGAACCTTATGCTGAAATTGTTGCTCTGGCCCGGGATTATGGAGCCTTTGCATGAGCTCACATCATAGGTGGAAGACTGCATGCTGAAGCTCCCTGCTGTGAGCTCACTGCAGAAGATATTGTTTATGCTCAGGTTGAAGCTTTTTCCCACGCCGACCTCCACTATTATGGCGTCTATGTCAGCATCTGCCGGGATATCAATTATCTTTCCGGTGACATTGCCCTGGCCTATGAAGCCGCCGAAATACAAGTATTTGCTTGTCAACTTGTTCTGGATGTTGACAAGGTAGGCTCTTGAGCTGACACCTCTGACAAAATCATTCTTCTTTATTCCGGTTATCACATTCGGGATCGCGACAAAGCTCTCGTTTAGCTCCTCATTCTCCTCTATGAAAAATGTGTCATTCTCAAGCTTGAAATAGAAGCTCGTGTCATTCACGCTTCCTGTGACGTTCTGTATTATCATCTCAGCAAGGTTGCTCTTGTTGACTGCCCAGAACTCGCCAATCTGGTCTAATATGCTGTTCTCCAGGCTTCTTCCCTTTATCGTTCCGTTCTGTACCATCACCTTTATCACGGTGTAATTCGCGTCTTTCACCTTCAATGCTGACATGGTGTTTATCATGTCGTTAGCGAAATAGTTTATTTTTGATGATGGGACTTCATGCACATAAAGGCTTGAGATCAAGGCCAGTGATATAATCAATATGCCCAATCCGAGGAATGCGTCGAGGCTGAAGGCAAAGCCTATTTTTCCCATAGGTACACCACCAGGCTCATTATCCTGTTCTGATAGACTATGAATCGCTCGGTCCTGATTAGGTTTTTTGCATCGATGTTTTTAATTGTTGAACTATTGTAATTAGGGTTTCCTATTCCATCTAAATCATCAATCCTAATTACGTTTCCAGCGTCCTTCACCATAACATAAAAGTCGAATCTAGTTGCGAAAATATTCTTGCTTGTGTTATATCCAAGATTGTGGAAAGCCTGCCATTTTGTCTCATTCAGCTTGTAGTCATCTGCCACGCCTATCTTCAAAGGATTTGATGTCCAGTTGTTCGGGATGCCTTCTGACACCAATGAGGAAGAGATGTATTTTGAGTCTGTCTCTAAGTAGGAGAGGCTGTTTTCTGAGCTGTTCGCGCCATACTCAAAGTATATCAGGATCGCAAGCGAGAATATCACCATGGCCACCATATAATCAACATACCACGCTTGGGCTTTAATTGACATAGATGATGCCCCTAGTCTTGTTGATGGTGTTTATCCCTTTCTTGAAATTGCCCTGTACGCTGGATATATAAACATAATATTCCTTCTGGCTTGTCCTGACTTGTATCTCCTTGCCCTTTATTGTCCCGTTTACAACGAAGCCATCCACTATTGTAGGCATCATGAAGCTTCTTGTATATCCATCATAACTTTCCAACGCCATGTTTATCTCGCTTCTCAATATGAAAGCCGTGTCTTGCAGCGCTCTCTGCTCGTTCTCATTTTTAGCTTGAGTTATCTGGCTGCTGGCTATGGCTGCGAACATGGTTAAAAGGACTAGGGAGAATCCGAAAAGGTAGACATATTCAAATGAGATCTGGGCTAGCTTACCCATACGTAAGCACCCTTGCTCTCCACCTTTATCTCATAATAGCCGCTCTTTCTGGGCATGCTGCCTGAGATGTTGACTTGGCTCGATGCATATACCTCTGTCACCTGGTCGTTGTTGCCCATCACCTTGAACAGCACTATACCATCCCTGACTGTGGTGTTGACTATATTCTTGGGTATGTACACCTTTATCTTTGTGCTGCTTTCTTTTCCTAGATGGTAGACTTGCTCTGCGCTGTCAACCACTTTCCTTGCCACATTATAGGCCTGGTTGGTGTTCACTTGGTAGTTCAAGTCATTGCTCTCCATCTGATAGATGGCCACTGCCGCTATGATCATCAGCATCGAGAACCCGAATATTACCATGTATTCTGCAGCATACTGACCTCTTTTTTCCATATTTGATGCTTTGGAGAAGCTACTTTATTAAGCTTTTTGACTTATTTGTATTTAAACAATAGCAAAACCTTTATAAATCATCAAGTAATAGTTCTAAAAAAAGTTGGGGTGTTAGATGAAGGTCATTGGTGTTGTTAGCGTTATCACAGCTTCATTCTCACTAACTTATAATTCTATGGAGGATTTAAAATGAAAATGAACAGCTTGAAGGTTATCTTAGTTTTAGTTTTGATGATTTTTGGAGCAAGTTTGGTTAGTGCGGCATCTGGTGAAGGTACTGCGACCATAGGCGGTGGCGCAAGCCAAACAGTTGAAATTTCATCCTCTACTGTATTTACGGTTGTGCTGACCGTGGGAGCGAGTGGAATCGCCATAGATGCAGAAAGCCCTACATTTACCATCCCCGCTGGATTCACAGCACCTCATGCAAATGGGGGAGCCGTAGTTCCTACAAACACTGGCGAAGTTGATGTGGATGGCGAATGGTTTGCAGCAGGTGCAGGCGGCGCTTGTGCAGCTACAATGGCCACATCTAGCGCTACAGGGCAGGTCATCACTGTTGATGTTACTGGGGCTTGCGCAAACACTAATACAATAACTTTGACATACAAGGCAAGCGCTGCAGCAACAGCATCCGCAGCAGCAGCTTTGAATATAGGTACTGATGATACAACTGCAGGTACTGCAATTGCAAATATAGCATCCCCCCCAACAATAGTAGTAAAGGGAACCGCGGTCTTTGCGGATCATGCAACAGCTGGTGTTGCTACAACAAACAATTTAGCAGGAAAAGCAAGTATCGGTGGCACTGATTTAGTGCTTGGTGGATTTAAGATTACTGCTGCCGGAGAGAATTTTCCAGTTACTACTATTCGTACAACGGTAACACTTGGTACAATGGTTATTGGAGAACTTACAAATCTAAGAATTGTTCCAGATGATGGGACAGGCGGCGGCGTTGCTAATGACGGCACTATGCAGGCAGGCGAACTTGCAGCTGCACTCGCAACAATTGCCTCACCAGTGAGCGGAAATAATGATTTTACTGTCACTACTACTGTTACTGCAGGTTCTAGCAAAAACTATTTTATTGTAGGAACTATAGCAGGTACAGTCTCTCATGGCGATACCCTAGATACAGAAGCAACTGGCGCAGGAAGTGCTTCAACAGGCGCTACTTCTTCTGTAGCAGTTACTCTAACTGGAACAAGTGCAAATGATTTACGAACAATTACTGACACAACCGCGCCAACAGTCTCATCAGTGACAACAGCGCATGCAGATGGAAGCTTCAAGCCAGGAGAAGAGATAAACCTGACAGTCACCTTCTCCGAA
>JAGVOV010000016.1 GCA_020052545.1 archaeon
CTTTATTATCCCTCATGAATGCGTGCATCTGCTCCTCAGCTTCCCTCATCTTGCTGAGCCTCTCTGAGAAATACTTCCTCTTGCTTAGCCCTGTCTTGATCAGAAGCGTTGAGAAGACGCCCTTACCTCTATGTATCCTGACGAAGAACCAGACTATTATCAATAGAAAAACAGCAAGATCAACAACAAGCAAAAGCCCTGTCTTTTTCTGGAGCGTGAAGTGCAGCATGAAAATCAAGACCCCAATCATCGTCATGATTACATCAGCTGCAAGCTCTATGGTCTTATCCATTATGACAGTTCCTGCTGCCTTTGGCATCTCCATGCCGTCCTTATTCAGGAAATGCGCTCTTATCGGCTCACCCGCCAGCCTTGCTCCGGGCGTTATGAAATTGATCGCGAAGGTTGCAGTCTTGTAGAAAAAAAGATCCTTGAATTTTGTTTTGAAGCCATAGGTGTCGATGATGAGCTTCCATCTCCAGACAAACCCGATGAAAAGGAGAATCGATACAATCGCATAAGGGATGAAATAAAGGGGCTGGATGTTGGAAAAGAGCTTAAGGAGGCTGTCAACCCCTATGTAATATATCAAGTATAGGAATATGACAAGACCGACAACAAGCGACAGAATCATCCAAATATATTTTTTCATCGTATCAACTCAAGGTAAATAGCTGCCCAGTCCATGCCTTCATCGCAAAAGTAGAAAGGTGTCTTGAAAGGCTTCATATCTCGAGTAAAAAGCTCTGGGAAGTTTTTATAGCTTTCTATCATCTTCGTGAATGAATCCAGGTATTTCTCAGCAAGCTTCTTGTCAAGTTTCCTGACAATGCCGATGTACAGCAGCCCAAGCTGCGGCCATGTTGTACTTTTTTCATAGCCTGAGGCAAATATCTCGACCAAATGAAAATCGACATCTTCTTCAGCATGATGAGTATATCTCAAAGGCATCGGATCGTCAAATTTATGTTCTCTCAGAGTATCTATGGCTTTTCTTAAAACTTTCTTGTCTTTTACCACACCAAGCCAGAATGGTATTACATTGGCGTCACCAGCAATATATTTTCTGCCAGACAGATCATCAAGAAAATAATCTCCAGTCCAATATCCCTCCATCAATATTTTTTCATAATCATATCTCTCAAATGGGTTATTAAGACGAAGCAGCTTTGCGTTCTTCTTTGTCTCGGCAAGGAAGCAGACATCGACGCAAGCTTGTTTTCTCTTGGCAAAATCCTTCATAGATGTGAAATGATAGCTTTTCAGAGGGAGGCCTGTGTCTTTCTCGACATATCTCTCAAAATAATGAGCTATCATGCTGTTGAGAAAATCCCTGTATTCCTCAAGAGCTTCCCTGTCTTTCAGGATTACGATGCATCTCAACAGATAAGCGACGCTTTCCCATCCAAAAGTAAGGCTGTGAAATGGGACGCCGTCAGGGCTTATTGTTGTTGTGATACTGTTGTATTCTTTGTATTTAGAGAGAGCATATCTTAAGCTCTTCTTACATTCTTTTTCGTGGCCTTCTTTCAGCAATCCTTCAAGGCAGAGGCAAAAATCTCTCAGCCAAAAATCAGAGAAGTGGCCCGCAGAGCCCATATAGTAATCATCATTCCAGCAGTCTTTTACAATCTGCCTGCAAATCTCTTTGGCGCCGCCTTTATACTGCTTAAATCCTCTCCTTTTCCTACCGACATCTGTGAAGAATATCCTCAACCCGAACCTTATGTTCTGCCATGTAAGCAACGCGTCTGAGGGGATTCGAACCCCCGACCTACAACTTACTCGGCCTCGGCTAACTCTCACCCTGCCTTGCGGCACTAGCGAAATATTCGTCACAGGCTTAGGAGGCTGTCGCTCTATCCAAGCTGAGCTACAGACGCATAAGCATGAGGTTTTGAAAAGGGCTTTTAAAACTTGCGGTGCATTTTGTGTTAATTTTATAAATCCAAATCCATAACCCCAGCTTATGTACAGGATCAAGCAGATTCCAGAGGATTTCAAGGTTTTTGAAGAATCCAAAATAGACATTGCAGCAGAGGGCAGCTTCGCAATATTCAGACTGAAAAAGAGAAATTTTTCCACTTTGAAGGCGGTCGATCTAATCTCGCAAAGGCTAAGGTGCAAGCACCGCTTCATCGGATTTGCGGGCAACAAGGACAAGAATGCAGTCACAGAGCAATTGATATCTGTGCCACTACAGTATAAAGAGATGCTGCCTGTCCGGCTTACAGAAAAAATAGATCTTGAATTTCTAGGCCATTCACCAAACCCCATATCGCTCGGCGATCTTGAAGGCAATAGGTTTGAGATAGTTGTCAGGAACCTTGAAGAAGAGAAGATAAACAATATGGCCCATATCCCCAACTATTTTGATGATCAGCGTTTTGGCAGCAACAATGCGGAGATAGGGAAATTGATGGTGAAGAGACAATTCAAGGAGGCCATAAGCTCAATCCTTGAATCATCAAACAAAAAGGATTATCTTGCAAAGGTGATGCAGAAGAGCATAATTGAATTTGAGAATGACAGCCTGCGCGCTTTGAGAAAAATCCCCCTCAAATTGCTGAAATTCTATCTTCATGCTTACCAATCAAAGATGTTCAATGAAGCGCTGAAATATTACATAGTGAAGGGTTCAGATTATTATGAATCTGGGTATTCATTAGGGACACTGGCTTTCCCAAAAAAAGTCATGCAGAATATACAACTTCCAATCATAGGATTCTCAACAATTGCTTCGGACCAAGTCAAGGACACCTTATCAAAGGAACAAATAAAGCCCCGCGACTTTGTCTTCAGGGAATTTCCCGAGATCAGCTCAGAAGGTGGTTTTAGAGACGCTTTC
>JAGVOV010000015.1 GCA_020052545.1 archaeon
AGAAGATGTGATGCCTCTTGAACCATTGGATGAGAAATTCAAAAGTTTTGGCTTCCACGTCATAGAGATTGACGGCCACAACATGCGCGAGATTGTGGATGCGTGCTCTGAGGCGAAAGCCATATTTGAGAAGCCGACATGCATCATCGCTCATACTATAGCAGGAAAAGGCATTCCATTTATGGAATTCAAATACCAATGGCATGGCAAGATTCCCAATAAGGACGAGGCTGCGCAAGCCCATGAATATCTCAAGCAAGTGAGGACGATGGACGGCAGGATAACGGGTGAGCACCAATGAGCATAATACAGGAAGCGAAATTGGCAGCGAATTGGGCGACACCAGATAAAGTTCCGACAAGGTTCGGTTTTGGTGATGGCCTTGTCATTGCAGGCGACAGAAATCCTAATGTGATGGCATTGTGCTGCGATCTCACTGAGAGCGTGAGGATGCATCTTTTCAGGAACAAGTATCCTTCAAGATACATAGAGATGGGCATCGCCGAACAAAATATGGCAAGTTTGGCTGCAGGATTATCAAGCTGCGGCAAAGTTCCTTTCATTGGCTCTTATGCCGTCTTCTCTCCCGGCCGAAACTGGGACCAGATCCGTGTCTCTGTCTGCTACAGCAATGAGAATGTCAAGGTTGTCGGCTGCCATGCAGGCTTGAGTGTTGGGCCTGACGGCGCGACACACCAAGGTCTTGAGGATGTTGCAATAATGAGAGTGCTGCCAGGCATGACAGTTCTTGTGCCATGCGACAGCGTTGAGGCGAAGAAGATCACTTTGGCCGCAGCTGAACTGAAAGGCCCTGTCTATTTCAGGCTCGGAAGAGAGCCGACGCCAGTCATAACGACAGAAGAGACACCTTTTCAGGTGGGCAAAGTTTCCTGGTTCAGGGATGGCAAAGATGTCGCCATAATCGCGTGCGGCCAGCTTGTCTATGATTCATTGATGGTGGCTGAAGAGCTGGCAAAAGAAGGCATTGATGCTGTCGTAATAAACTGCCACACGATAAAGCCCCTGGACAATGATGGAATAATAGCGGCGGCAAGGAAATGCAATGCTGTCGTGACAGTTGAAGAGCATCAAGTTACTGGTGGCCTAGGTGGCGCAGTTGCAGAATTGTTGTCAGAGAATTATCCAGTTCCAATCAAGAGGGTAGGCATGCCTGATTCTTTTGGAGGCTCTGGCCAACCTGAGGAATTGATGCAGAAATTTGGCCTGACTAAAGACAAGATAAAAGAGGCGGTGAAAGCTGTTGTGGGGATGAAACGATGAAAGGCTACGATATAATAGCGATAGGCGATGTGAGCAGCAACACTTTCATATCATCTGCCGGCTTCCATGTCGAATGCCATCACGGCAGGGAGGCAGAAGACTGCACGCTCTGCATGAAGTTCGGCACGAAGCTGGGAGTCGACAAACTCACAAGGACTTTCGGCGGAAATTCTGGCAATCTCGCTGTCGGCATGGGTCGCTTGGGATTGAAGACTGCCATCTACTGTATTGTTGGAGATGACACTCGAGGCCATGACTACAAGGCGCATTACAAGAAGAACAAAGTCAGCACAGAATATGTGAAGATGCACGGCGACACAAATACGAGCATCATACTGAATGTCGGCCCCGAAAGGACAATCCTTGTCTATCACACCCACAGAAGCTATCATCTTCCGAAATTAAAGCCGACAAAATGGATCTATTTCTCTTCCATAGGCAAGGGTAGCGAGGACTTTCACAAAGAGATTGTTGAATTCGTCAAGAAGAAAAAAGTCAAGATGGGCTTCAATCCCGGAACATACCAGATGTCATTGGCGAAACATATCTTAGATCCTTTGATAGCAAATTCTGAGGCTTTCATCGTGAACAAAGAAGAGGCGGAATTCATATTGAAAGTGGCTCCACAAAAAGACATAAGGCATCTCATGAAGCCGTTCCATGACATGGGCGCGAAGATTGTCGTTGTCACAGACGGCCCGAAAGGAAGCTATGCTTTCGACGGCCAGAATCATTATTTCTGTGATATCTATGATTGTCCGATCCTCGAAAGGACTGGCTGCGGCGACAGCTACAGCACGGGCTTCATCGCTGGCTTGATATATGGCCTAAGCGTCAAAGAGGCGATGAAATGGGGCACGTGCAACGCGGCATGTGTGATACAGAAGATCGGGCCGCAGGAAGGATTGGCCCATGCAGGCATGATAAAAGACATGATAAAGAAGCGTCAGAGCTTCCAGACTGTTGAATACAAAGGTGAGTAGAATGACAAAAGTACTTGTTACGAGAAAGCTGCCTGGAGAGGCAGTGGAAAAATTGAAGCCGCATTTTGAAGAGGTTTGTATCTGGCAGGAAGACAGGGCGATGACAAGGGATGAATTAAAATCTTATATCAATGACATGTCTGGCATCATCTGCCTTCTTGGAGATAAGATGGACAAGGAGCTGATGGATGCTGCGCCCAATCTGAAGATAATAAGCCAATATGCTGTGGGATATGACAACATCGATGTTCCGGAAGCGACAAGAAGGAAGATAATGGTGTGCAACACACCTAGCGTCTTGACTGACGCTGTCGCTGAGCTTGCTGTAGGCCTGATGATCTGCATCGCAAGAAGGATTGTGGAGGCTGACAAGTTCATGCGCGCCGGAAACTACAAGGCATGGGCACCCCAATTGCTTCTCGGCCAGGAATTGAAAGGGAAGACTATTGGGATATTGGGCCTTGGCAGGATCGGCTTCGCTGTGGCAGAGAAATTG
>JAGVOV010000086.1 GCA_020052545.1 archaeon
GAAGGAATAAAGAACTACATTGCCCAAAGCAACAGAGGAGCTAGGATTCAAGAATCACTCAACAGATACTCCGCCCTTTAGGGCGGAGAGGTTTATTTTTTCAAATGGCTTACATTCCTGCAACCATGATTTTTTTTTCAGTTAATTTTATATTCTGATGCAGGATTATTCTCCTTATGCCGAAGATAACAAAGGAGATGCAGCTCAAGGAGCTGAATTCGAGGATTCCGCCGATACTCAATGTCGACATTGTATTGTACAAGAAACAGAAAAGTCCAGGTGATTTTGACAAGGACACTTTCCTGGTAGGCCATGTCAACCCGAAAGAGTACAAGAAATGGAGATTTGAGCCAGGCACAGAGCCTGAATGGAAGTTTCCTGGCGGCAGGGTGAGCTTTGAGGAGACTCCGCAAGAGGCAGCAAGAAGGATCCTGAAGAATGAGGTTCCTGGCGTCAAGGCTGTGCTGAAAAAGACCATATCTGTAGTGGCATATCATGGCAGAGATGGCCGGGCTAATGGCGTCACAATTTTCTTCCTGTTTGAATTCAGTTCAGGAGAGCCAAAAAAGAACGAGAGCTTTGATAGCTTCTCTTACCTGTCAATAAATGAAATTGAATCATTGAAAAATTTCTATCATACTGGGGGAGAGGTGCTGAGCGAGATAGATGCAACTATTGTGCTTATGAACACCAGCAGGGATGAGCTTTTGGTTGAGGTTGACAAAGACGGCAAGGAGATCGGGAGCATAATATCAAGGGAAGCCCACAACACAAACAGGCGCTACCATAATGCTGCGCACTTATTGATATTCAACAGCAAAGGCGAGATTGTGCTGCAGAGAAGAGCCATGAGCAAGGATTCTGGCGCAGGAAAATGGGATATCCATGGAGGCCATCAGGCTTTGGGGCAGACAATCGAGCAGACTGCGAAGCAGGAGCTTGCTGAAGAAGTAGGGATAGAGACTGAACTCAAATTTTTCAAGAGATGGCTTAACAAGACAGAAAGGCAGGGCGAGTTCTGCTATGTATATTATGGCATAAGCGACGGCCCATATGGCTTCGACAGGAATGAAGTGATGGCGATAAAATCATTTGACTGCGAGAAGCTTCTGCAGCATAAATACGACAAAGAGTTTGAATTTTTGCCGCATGTCTATAGATATGTTGAGGAATCAAGGCATATCTGGCAGAAATTAGTGAAATAGATAGATAAGGATTATGTATACCTTAACGGGATAGAAAGATTTAAACATAGTCGCTAAAGCTCCTAGCATAAAGTTTTCTTCGAAAACCTTACACATGCTCACTGGCGTTCGCAGTTTACATTTTTCTCCGAAAGATATAAATATTACTTAATATTACCAAGTAATACGATGGAAACGATAAGCTTCAAGCTGGATTCAGAGATGGCAAGGAAGATAGAGAAGGCCATGAAAGAGCATAATTATAGCACAAAGACAGAGTTCATACGGGAGTCTGTGAGAGATAGGCTCAGCTATCTGGAAAAGCAGGAGATATTCAGGAAGCTTGAGCAGCACAAGGGGATTGCCAAAGGAAAACCTTTGAGGATGAGCGAAAAGAAGGCTGGAGAGCTGGCAGCAAAGGAGCTGGCAGCAGAGAGAGGAATTGAGTTAGATTAGGTTTTCTGGTTTTTCAACACTTACAAATTTTAAAAGCTCTAAAAAATGTTTGTCCCTTGTAACTAATACCGCATTATTATCTTTTGCAGTTAGCGCATGAATCACATCATTCGGGGGTAGCTCTAATTTTTTACTTATTAAAAAGCCATTTCTTATATTTTCATCTGTAATCCAAACTTTTTCCAACAACCTCTTAGGTATGAACTCAATTTGATTGAATTTTTCAAGTAAATCTGCTTTGCAAAGTTCTTTTTCTACAAGTTTAGAATATAGAATCATATCCTCTTGGCCGATAACCTTTTTCAAGAACATAAGGGCCCAATCTCCAAGAGGCCTATACCTGTCGCTTCTGTTTTGCAGATAATCAATCCATATGCAAGTGTCAATATAATATTTATTAGCCATCCGAAGATAAACTTTTATCTGTTAAAATGGATAAGTTGCAAAAATCCAGAGGGTTTACAAACATTGCGAAATACATAATGCAATGGCCGAAAGGTTCAGCACTCTGAGAAATATTGCGGCACAATCTTCTATCTTCGTACAATCCTTATACTAATAAGCGAAGCTGATCCTGCGAATCAACATGAAATAAACAATATGTTAAGGAATCAGGGTTTATATGGAAGAAGTTTTCAGGATCTTCATAGAAAGGAACGCAGCAATTATCTGTATCACAAATATTATCAGGAACAGTATCTTGAACCCCGAGACTGTTATCAGCCAGCCGCCGATGAATGTCGCGACAGCGGTCAGTATCATATTGCCGCCGTCAAAAAATGCCCACTCTTCTGCCTCCTTGCCGAGGTCTTCGTCTTTCGCGAACACCGATTTCCAGGCAGGGTTTGTTATCCCAACACCGATGGCATTCAAGATAAGGACTAAGTAAAGCTTCAACAGATTATCCACTAGTATGAAAGCAAGGGCGCCGAATGCGAGTATGAAATAGCCGATGACTATCATCTTCTTCATGTTAAAATTTTTGTCTTCAAACTTTCCGAACAGGAACATCAATGATCCTGCAGTGCATGCATAAACTGCCAGTGATGCGCCGGCATGGAACGCGTTGCCTCCGACATCAAGGACGAAAAGCGAGAAAAGCGGCCCCACCAAAGCGAAGCCGAACGTATTCAAATAACTACTAAGCAGAAGGAACTTAAGCTCGGGCTTCATTCCGGCTTATTGGGGCTTTATATATATAAGATTTATCATGGTAAAAAACAAAAACATTTATAAAGCCCTCAAAACTCCCATATACAATAAAATTAGGGTGTTAAGTTCATTTAAGGAGGAGTAAAAATGGCAAAAGATAAAATCCACATAAACCTTGTGTTTATCGGCCATGTTGACCATGGTAAGAGTACCACAGTAGGCAGATTGATGTATGATTCTGGAAATATTGACGAGCAGACCATGAGGAAGCTCAGGGACCTGGCCAAGGAGCTTGGAAAGGCAGGATTTGAGTTTGCTTTCGTCATGGACAACCTCAAAGAGGAGAGAGAAAGAGGCGTTACCATTGACTTGGCGCACAAGAAGTTCGAGACGGAGAAGTATTACTTCACCATAATCGACGCACCAGGGCATAAGGATTTCATCAAGAACATGATTACGGGCGCGAGCCAGGCTGATGCAGCAGTGCTTGTCGTTTCCGCAAATATAGGAGACGGAATCCAGGCACAGACAAAAGAGCACGTTTTCTTGGCAAGAACGCTTGGAGTGGGCCAGCTCATCATAGCCATAAACAAGATGGACATGGCAAAATACGACCAGAAGAGATTTGACCAGGTAAAGGCAGAAGTATCAACATTGCTGAAGACTGTCGGCTACAATCCTGAGAAGATCCAGTTCGTTGCGATGGCAAGCTTCCCAGGCGACAATGTCGTCAAGAAATCAGAGAACATGCCATGGTATTCAGGCCCGACATTGCTTGAGGCAATCAACACACTAGCGGCTCCAGAGAAGCCGACACAGCTTCCATTGAGGCTGCCTATCCAGGATGTTTATAGCATCACAGGAATAGGAGTAGTGCCAGTTGGAAAGGTTGAGACAGGAGTTGTCAAGGTCGGCGACAAGATCATAGCAGTCCCTGCAAGAGAAGGAAAAGGCGTTGTAGGAGAAGTCAAGACTATAGAGATGCACCACGAGCAGCTGCAGAAGGCAGAACCTGGCGACAACATCGGCTTCAACGTCCGCGGGATAGAGAAGAAGCAGATCGCAAGAGGAGATGTATTCGGCCATGTCGACAATGCTCCAACTGTTGCCACAGAATTCACCGCAAGGATAGTTGTGTTGAACCATCCAACAGTATTGACTGTCGGCTACACTCCGGTGTTCCATATCCACACAGCACAGGTTGCATGCCAGATTATGGCGATAGAGAAGAAGCTGAATCCGGCCACAGGAGAAGTGGTGCAGGAGAACCCAGACTTCATCAAGAATGGAGATGCGGCAGTAATCAAGGTTAAACCTATACAACCATTAGTCATTGAAAAGAACAGTGACATACCACAGATGGCAAGATTCGCCATCAGGGACAGCGGCACGACAGTCGCAGCCGGTATGTGCATTGACTTGGTTAAGAAGTCTATGTAGACTTCATCCCATATTTTTATGGGGCATGGTTTAACGCAAGTGTATCATGTGGCAAGGTAAAAAATGCAGAAAGC
>JAGVOV010000071.1 GCA_020052545.1 archaeon
GTGCCAAAGGCCTTGTGTTTAAGCCAAGGCAAGGGAGGCCTGAACAGGCCCTGGCCTCTTACGGACCGAGCGAAGTGGTCGTGGAATATCTATATGATAGCTTCGTTGAATGGGAGGGTGCCGAAATAACCAGGGCCATGGTCAAGGATGGTGCTGAGGCCCAGAGGTTCCTGGAGCACTGCCTTAGCGAATACAAGCCAGAGAAGGCGAAGATGCTCACGGGAAACAGGAAATGCGCCTTTGCAAACATCCCTTTCGGAGTCCAGGAATCAAATAATGGGAGAAGGCTGCTAAATCTTGAGACAGGAGCGACGCATCCCCCAGTATGGAGAGAAATGTACAAGATAATTGTGGGTGAGATAAGATGAAAATAAGCAAGATAGTACGGAATGTTGTTATAGCATCATGGCTGGCATCTGCAGCCGGTCTAGGTTGGTATTTCCAAGACAAAGGTTCTGTTGAGAGCAAGACTGGGTATGTCAAGTACGAAAGATTAGATGGAGTAATAGATATTTTAGGTGATGCATGGTATGCATTGAAATATCAAGTTAATAAAAATGATGGTTTATTCAGCAGTTCCACCTCAATAAAATATCCAGAGCCACATGAGGCAAAGGCAAAATTGATTGAGGCGGAAATGAAGCTGACTGAATTGGGATACGCCAATGAAGAGTTAAGTGAAATCATTAACTCGATGCCAAATATAAATAATATCAAATCCTGGGATGAGAAAGATTTGGTATTTTATGGGATGAAGCAGCAGCAAGTGGGCTTGATTATGGACCAGGTTGATCTTGATGAACGGGTTCTTGATTTGAATGAGAATTTGGGCATAGAACATAGAAAAAATATTTTAGGAATATCATTTTTGGTACCATTAGTTATGAGCTGGGCTTATGGCTCATATAAACTCTTCAGTCATAAGCCACGGGAACAATAAACCAACTATCGCTGCAATCTCTCTTCCTTTATTTTTTCCTTTTAGACAGGTTTCCAGTCCATGTCAGGAGATGAATAGTCTATCAGCTTCCCTTTCAGATGAGGCAATATCTCAAAGATCCCAAAATGGCTCACATCATCAAGATTCGGCCTCTTCCCGTGAAGGAGCAGGTTGCCGAAATGGTTGGCCTCGCTGTCTGTCATAAGAGCTACTGATATGACAGGATCAACATCTTCAATCTGCGAGAGGAACGAATGAAGCTTCCTCAATATGTCCTGCTGCATCGTCTTGTCTTTCTTCAGATAGACATTCTCTGTCATGAACCTTTTCAGCTCATTGAAAGATTCATAGACATCGCCTTCAGAGAAGGACACAAAGCCTTTCGCCTCGCTCTCCTCCACCAGTGAAGATATAACCCTAAATGTCCTTTCTCTCTGGTTCCTGCCGAGCCTCGCTGCCGCGTCAGGTACATTTTTCAGGCTGCCGTAGCGGATCGCATCATTTATGTCGGAGAATACATAGGAGATCTTGTCAGAATACATGACTACTGAATATTCCTGTATCTTCTTTCCGTCAGGTATGAGCTGGCCTGATTTCCTTGAATGGTTCATGGCATTAAGGGTCTCATAGCTGAGGTTAAGCCCTTTGCCCTGCCTCTCTATATGCTGCGCTATGACTATGCCAAATATGTCGTTGATGAGCGGCTTTCCGCCGAGCTCTGAAAGCACTTCCTCGCCTTCATGCCCATAAGGCGGATGGCCGATGTCATGCTCTGCCGCGACTGCCTGGCAGAGGCTTGTGTTGAGGCCAAGCTTCTCTGATATCACGGTCGATTGCGCTATAACTTCTAAAGTGTGCTTCAGCCTTGTCCTCACATGGGGGTCTTCAGGCGAGAATATGACTTGGGTCTTGTCGGACATCCTCCTGAAAGCCTTAGAGTTCAGTATCCGCACGAAATCATCGAGAAAAGGATTGCACAAGGGAACGTCTTGAGAATCTGGATACCGTCGGCCAAGAGACCTGATGTGAGGCTCCATAGACATCTTAGTGACAACTAGTTATTATTCTTTTCGGTAGATTTTTCGTCATCAACTGATGCTAACTGTCAGAGCAGTCCATCCTGCTGCCGCAGTTGGGGCAGATGTACTTGCACTTCTGGCCGAACATCTTTGTCTCGCAGATTACGCAGAATTGGTCCAGATCATTTACTGAGCAAAGTTCTCCCATAAGCGCAAGATTGGTCTAACTTGTATTTATATTTGACGCGCAGCTGTCCAGTGCACTATCCAAGATGCAAGCAAAGAATTAAATAGTGAAAAGCCAAAATAGGCTTAATAATACCATGGGGTGGTAAAATGGTTGATTATGGACAAGCGATTAAACTGCCGTTCTCGGATGGCAAGAAATTCTGGATAAACATGGCTGTGTGGATAGGTTATTTTGTGGTTTCGTTGTTATTGAACCTTCTGATGATCCCTTTGATAAGGCTAAGCTTGTGGTGGCAATTGCCTTTTGGGCTTGTATATGTTGCGATTTTGGCTATGCCTCTGCTTTATTACACAAACCTTGGCATAAAATCAAGTAAGGGCGACTTCACCATGCCTTCCTGGCATGACAGCAGCTCATTCAAAGAGATGATGGAGCTTGCGCTAGTCACAATAGTCTGGTCTATCCCAGCAATTATCCTGATAATGGCAGTGGTCTTCGGCACCTTAGGCACAGGAACTATGCAGCAGTTCACGACATTGTCTACAGCCACACAAGCCGAGAAGATGTCTCCAGTCTATGCTCTGCAGGCGCAGCAGATGATATTACCGATACTGCCGAAGCTCCTTTATCTGATACCGCTTTTGTTAATAATAAGCTTCTTCAATTATCTGGTGTATCTATCAGCACAATTGAAGTATTCACAGAATAGGAAGTTGAGCGAGGCATTCGATGTCGGCAGCGTCCTCAGCACAGCTTTCACCCGGAATATGGCGGGCGCTGTCTTCCTCAGCAGCCTGATAATATTTGGATTTGCAATAGTATCCATGGTAGCATTCTTCATCTTAGCCATAACCTTGGTCGGGATTGTCCTTATACCGTTCTTGGTAGGCATAATGATGAATGTCTTCATGGCCATATTCTACAGCGCAGCCGGTCAGGCGTATGGAGAAGTGAACAAGGTCAAGGCAGTTTCGGTGAAGAAAAAGCGATAATCTCGGCCTTCGTGGCCTTTTTTATCTCTTCTATTTTTGTCTTTAATAATGCCCTTGGGCTGCCCCCTCCGGCATAGACGTATTCATCCTTCAATGTATCGCAGGCCTTCTGGTCAAGATAGAATATTGCTTCATAGCCGAATGGTGGCACCCCTCCTACGATGTAGCCTGTCAGCGCCAAAACTTCTTCGGGATTTGCTGTTCTAAGGTTTTTTGTGTTTAAGATTTTCCTCAATTTTCCAAAATCAACCTTCTCAGAACCCTGTAGTATACACACAAAAAGGCCATCTCCCTTCAAGACTATGCTCTTCAGGACTTTCTCTGGACCTACACCAAGCGCCTTCTTGCTCGTCTCGGTTGAATGGACGCTTTCATTAAAAATGACAATTTCAGCATCGAGCTTATCCTGATAAATAAAATTTTGAAGTTTCCTTTCACTTTCCTTGCACTCCTCTTCAAAGCTCATCTTACAGCTTATATCTTACAAAGTCTGACTGGCACGGATTTCCATCAGCCGCATGGATCTCAAGAGTTGTGGTGTTGATTATGGAAGAGGCCAATGTCCTGATGTGATATTCGTTCTTGACATCTCCATTGTGCCTGCATATAGAGAATATGCCATCAGCGTTATGGCATGCCATCAATGCTTTGATGTCGGATTCAGCTAATGGCCTTCCTTCAACCGAAAGCGCTGCCTCAAGCCTTTTTACGGAATTATCTTTCCTTATCTCTTTACCGACACCAAGCTTATTCCTGGAATGATTTGTATGAGTCGCAAAGCTATCATCATTGCTTAACGCAATCCTTCCCTGCATTATCTCTGCGTAGCCCATTTTGCCCCAGGAGCTTGCGAATGTCACGTTATGGAAGCCGGCGTGTTTATATTGGCAGACCCTATGCATGAAATCCTCGGAGTCCTTTGTGTCAATTAATGATGCCAGCAGGAACTCTTTTGGCGCGCCTATAATCGGGCTTTCATCAAAATAAAGCGAGTTGCCTGCAAAGGCAAAGCCGTGCTCATTAAGTGTCGCTCCATTGCCGATGAGTTTCCCTATGTAAGAGGTGGACAAGAATCTTGTTCCGTCTAAATCACCTTTGATCATAGCAAGGCCATAATGTGAATCCCAATCCTCATTGTGGGCAAGGACTATGTCGCCATTTGCCAGTTTCGCAGCGACGCTTGTGCATTTCTCAGAAAAGCCGGGAAAAAGCTCATCTTCAAGCGAAAACGCAAGAAGCTCATTCAATGATATTCCAGAAGAGGCAGACATGCCGATCAGCTGCTTCCATCCTTCCTGAAAGTTAAAAGACACGAAAGGCGCGAAGTCGTGCCATACACCATATTTTAATTCCTGAAATGATCTGTCTGATATCTTGTATAAGTCATTCCGGGCATATTCGGTGACTTGCTTTATCTCTCTCCTGAAATGCTCGCCGAGCTGCCTCCCCACCTGGTTGCTGTCTCCGCTGACTTCAATTATTTCCATACGCCTAGTTTTGCTGAAACATATTTAAAGCTAATCAAATTCTCCAGATTCATGTTACCGAAACTCAGGCACGAATTTGTCCTAGCACCTATGGTAGGCGTGACAGACATAGCCTTCAGGATATTATGCAGGCGGCATGGGGCTTCATTAGCAAGCATCGAGATGACTGCGGCAAACGCGATACTGCACAGCGAGAAAGTGGCAAAAGACATATTGCAGTTCAGCGATGAAGACAGGCCTTTGACGTTGCAGTTGATGGGAACTAATGCTGCCGAGATTGTGAAGGCCGCCAAGAGATATGAAGAGAAGATAGACATCCTTGACATCAACATGGGCTGCCCGAGCAAGACCGTGACAAGGATTGGAGCCGGATCTGCATTGCTCACTACCCCAAACAAGATCAAGGAGATAGTGAAGGCATGCACAAGCTCACTCTCAATTCCTGTGACTGTGAAGATGCGCGCAGGCTATGATGTCGGCAGCATCAATGTTGTCGAGATAGCCAAGATGTGTGAGGAGAATGGCATAGCTGCAGTAGGGGTCCATGGCAGGACAAAAAGCCAGGGATATCGCGGCTTGGCTGACTGGGGTATAATAAAGGAGGTCAAAGACAACATTTCTATCCCAGTCATAGGCAATGGTGATGTGAAGAGGCCTGAAGATGCTTTTAAGATGCTTGAGAAGACCGGCTGCGACTATGTCATGATAGCCAGGGCAGCTATGACTGATCCCACAATATTTGAGAAGATAATCGAGCTGAGAAAAGAAGGAAGGTATGATAAGATAACGAAAAAAGAGAAGCTCGGCCTTGTGCACGAATACATCGGGCTTGCTCAGCAGTATAATGTCCCTTTCCCCAGGATAAAGACAAACACGCACAACCTTACGGCCGGAATAGCTGGAAGCAAGAGGTTCAGGCTGGCCATAAACAGCATGCAGGGCACAAAAGAAGTGCTGGCAGAGCTTGAGAAGCTGGCAAAAGATATATAAGCAGATTCTTGTTCCTATTAGATCAGAGATAACATAGAAGTGATAAACATCTTAATGAATCATGCTGTCGAGAATTTGCTGGAGAAAGTGCACGCAGGATATGTGGCCCTACCAGGCAACTTCCTTAAGAAGGCTGAAGATTTTCTTTACGA
>JAGVOV010000014.1 GCA_020052545.1 archaeon
GTTCTTGGAATTGCAAATTGCCAAAGTAAAACAGCAATTTCCAATAAGGCCGTGCTTTTTTCCCTTGACGCGCTGCTGGCGTTGATAGCTGCTACGATACTAATAACTGCATCTTTCTTCTATATCTCCCAGATACAGATACTGCAGTGGACCCAGCCCCACATCCATATAGTGAACCTTGATTCGTTGACGACATTGCGCGATTCTGGAACTCTTCAGTACACAATCAGCTCTGGCGACACCGCAAAAATTCAGGATTTTTTGACATATCTGACACCGCAGAACATATGCAGCTCAATAGAGCTATTTGATTCAGCGAGCGTGAAGCTGAAGTCGGTGAACAAGACATGTCCAGCCTTCGCAAATGAAGTCTATGTCTCAAGAAGGACTTTCATCGTCTCAGGCAATGTGTACTATGCCACTATAAAGAGCTGGTTCAGATGAAAAAGGCGCTTCTTTTCACAATCATGACCTTGATTTTGCTCAGCTCTGTCTTCCTTCTTTCCTCCTCTTACTTGAGGAGAAACAGGCAGATGCAGGACTTTGTCAGCCAAGGAGCGAGGAGCAATGACATAAGGTTCGTGACATCTGACATAGTGAGCGATTATTTCTCGATACTGAACATAGAGCTTGACGAGATAAAGAGGGGCGGCAGCACTGTGGAGATAAAATTCTCGAACTTCAGCACTCTTAAGAATGGCCAGAACTATTCAAGCAAGCTCTCCAGCTATGAGAATTTTGTAACCACGACATATGCCGATCTCACGAACAAGAACATCAATGTCGTCAATTTCAACGCAAAATTCTACTTTTATCCCTATAATTCGACATTCTTGGTGAATGACGAGAGCTTCTACCTCTATTTCGTCAGCTACAAGAAGCTGCAGGAGACGAGCATAAGGATCAAGCTGAACGAGAGCAACTCTTCTGTATTGCTGAAGACAAGCCCGGCTGATGAAGGCGGCACAAACCCTTTGATAAAAGTCGTGATACTGGACAAGAACAATCTCGTGATAACAAACAAGAGCATCCGCCTCAACACTACCAAGCTGCATATTCCTTTTTTCATCCTCTTCAATAAGGGCAGCTATTTTCCCACGTTCACGCTGAACTTCGGCAACAAGACCATATTCAACTTCTTCGGGCCCTCGGTAGAGAACAACGGCACGCTCTACATGTCAGAGACCAAGTTGACTGCCTATATCAAGTCTCTCTCTGCCAAATACAATTCAGTCAACAAGACAACAATCCTGCAGACAGACGCAACAATTGACGTTAGTTGATTTTTTGATATTTTTATTTTTCATCCTCACTCCTTAGTACGCTTATCAGCAACAGGTGGGCTTGGGCCTTGGCCCAACCCACAAACACGAAAAAAGTTTTGCGAAGCAAAACTCACGAGCAGCATTGCTGCGAGATTACGTACTTAGGATTGAGAAATTAGCGACTTAAAACTTTTATATATAAATAAACTATACCGAAAGGCTTATATATTTACTCTCACCTGAATCTATATTAATATGGGAAAGAAAAAGATATCGATGACGATAGATGAGGAGATTTTTGAGGGCTTCAAGAACTACTGCAAGAAGAACGGGATGAAGATCTCCACCAAGGTCGAGCTCCTTATGCGCGAGACTGTCAAGAACACTTCCTTGAAAGAGTTCATGGAAGAGAAAAAGGACTAGAACCAGTGTTTCCTAAGTTTATCTAACTCTCTCGATTTCTTGCCGTTCATCTGCTCAAGATACTGCACTCTCTGCCTCAGCTTCGCTATCTCCTGGTCTTTCTTCAAAATTTCATTGCTGTGGATCCTCATCAGATTGGCCATGTCATCATACAATGTATTCAACATCAAAGCTTTTTTCTCTATTTCCTGCTCGAGCTCCAGAATCTTGCCTTTTGTATCCACCATGCAATGGTTAAGAAATCAAGGCCGATTTAAAATCTTTTCCTAGCAGAAGGCAATCGCGCTTATCGCCACAGCTGCATAGTCTGTCTCATTGATGAAATTTGCCGAGTTGTCGAAGAAAAGGTAGAAAGTCGGCTTTTTCAGGGATATTTTGATTGAATCGATGCTTCCTGACAGCTGCCCCGATGGCGTCAGCTGGCCTATTTCGATAGCGGAATCGGAACTGTTTGTGTAAGAAAGAAGAACCTTAAAAGGCTTCCTCGCAACGGTCAAAGGCTTGCTCATGAAGTAACTGTTGTATATGCTTATCTTCAGGCTCTGGAAAACAATCTTGTCAGCATCAATCCTTATTCCGCCGCTCTTCTGCAAGATCCTGTAATCAAAGCTAAAGTCCGAGCCGGTCCTGAAAAGGCCTGGAGGGGAAGCCCATTCACCGAGAAAAGTGATATTTCTCTCATCGTTTGGATTCCCAAAATTGATCAAGGCTTTGCAAGACTGCTTCAAATCTGCCTCGCTCAGTCTGGTCCTGTTGAATGTCTCGAGGATCTCTTTCGATACTGTAGTTGTAGTTATTGATGTCGTTGTGTTAACCTGAGCATTGTTTTTCTTACCGCTGAATAAGTTGTCAAAGAGCGCAACTGCCAGGATTATCACGATTGCAACGACAATCAGCCAAAGATATCGTTTCCAATCCTTTCTCGGCTCATAATATTCATATTTTACGCTCTTTTTTACCATTGCAACTAGAGATTCTGGCTTAAATTATAAACTTTAGCATTTACTCGGCAAAGGTAAATATTCTTAAGCAAAAGCTTTTTATATTAAAAGCTTTAAAACGTATAAATAGTGGGGATTACTTAGGTTGTAACTTTGGGCATTAAAAGGGGAGATAAAAGATTAAGGTTTTTTGCTAGGCGGAGCTGGCTAAAGAGGGCAGCTTCAAGATATTCTTTGCTTGTCCTTTTCATCCTTCTCCTGACAGGCTTCTTAGTCTTCATTTTTTCCTTCCTGCTCTCGCCAAAGGTTGAGAATGTGGAGGCAGTGCCATTGTGCCCAGAGCCGCCCGGGGTTTGCAGCAGTTCTCCTATAGCTTATGGATGTAATGGCAATTGGATTACTGCCAGTTATAATTATTATTGCAGCGGATATTCGTGCGTAGTAGGCACATATAATGATTTTTATCAGAACTGCGATGCCCAAGACGGCTGGTACTGTTCCAGCGCCTCCTGGAGAGCATACTATGATTATTCTTGTTCAGCAGGTGCCTGCACTTACACTGTAACTGCATCAAGCGACTGCACACAGGAACCAGCTTCTGATTCTGATGGCGGCGATGTGCCTTTAACTGGAGGAGTCAACACTTACAAGACAGGCTCATGCAGCGGAGGCACTTGCACAACTACAACAGGCACTGATTATTGTATTAATGGGGATCTCCAGCAGGAACATTATGTCTGTGGAACTTATGGGCAATCAGATTGCAGTACCACACGCTCTTGCTCTTCAACCTATAATTACCAATTCTGTTCTGGCATGAATAGGTATACAACAGCTTATGCCTGCGGCGGCACTCCTGGTTATTGCTACAATTCAGCGAATAATATATTATGGGGCGGCGCTGTGTGCTCTTCATATACTGGCACAAGCTCAGATTACTGCAATGCAGGCTCTTATGGGAACTGCGGTGCGACAAGCTGCTGCAGCCTTGCCGGTGCTGGAAATCCTTACTGCCATGATCCATGCACTGATGCCGGTGTAAACGCAGGATGTATCGCCGGAAGGGACTGCTCAGCGATGGGCACTGGTGGTTGTTCAACGCCGCCAGACGGACATTGTGGAGCTTGCACGCTCCAGGCTGCGAGCACAACCTGCAACGCCGGAGCAGGATATTGCGGTCCGAGCGGGACTTGTCCTAGCAAGAAATCTCAAGGCACACAATGTTCAAATAACTATGAATGTCTGACCAATACCTGCAGGTTGGCAAGCAACGGCAATTATTATTGCGCAGATTCTGACAAGCAATGCGGAGGACCGGCGGTAGGCGGTTATTATACCAATTATTATGAATGTGGTCCTAGTCCTTCAGCAGGCACTATTAGCTATAATAGATGTGCCGGCACCAACAGCTGGTCTTCAGGAACATGCGCTGACACTTATGGCACGTGCGGCGGCTCGACTTGCAATACTGGCGGTTGTGGTCTATCCTCAATCAGTGATGGGGTCTCTTGCGAAAGCGGTGCAGCCCCTAATATCTGTTGCAGTGCATCATGCGA
>JAGVOV010000169.1 GCA_020052545.1 archaeon
CGAGAGCCCTCTCAGCTACTTCCAGCACCATTGCATAAACAGTTTCTTGGGCCGAAAAACACAGGTCCTCTTTTGTGTATTGGCCAGATTTAATTTTATGTTTCAGATTTGTCAATATCCCTCCAAATGAAACATCCATCCCTTTGACGACATAAGGCAGCTCGATGTAATCCTTCCCTTTAAGGCTTAATTCATAGATCTTTGGGCCGCCAGGAAAGCCTAATCCTAATTCGCGGGCAAACTGGTCTAGGAAGTTTCCTATGCCGATGTCCAAAGTCTCGCCGAAAATCCTGTATTTTCCTGCTTCATAAGCTATCACTTGGGTGTTGGCACCTGAGACATACAATAAGACGGGGTCTTTTGCTTTAGTGAGAAGCCTTCCTATCTCTAAGTGAGCGATGCAGTGATTCACGCCGATGATTGGCTTCTTGTGCTTGATCGCAAGCGTCCTTGCGAACATCGCGCCGATCCTCAAAGCATGTCCTAGGCCAGGGGCTCTTGAATAAGAGATAAGGTCAATCTTGTCAATCGTTATTCCTGCCTTATCCAAAGCTAGGCTCAGAACCTTGTCACAGACATCAATATGATGCTCTGCCACCATGGCTGGAATCATGCCGCCTTTCTCAGTCTTGTAGCTGTCCATAGCATTGCTTAGGATTTTCTTGTCTTTCAATATGGCACATCCGAACGTGTGCGCCGTCGTTTCAATGCCTAAGCAATACATGCAGAAAAGGTTTCTTGGCCTGTTTTTAATTTTAACGGAGGTGGAGGGGGCACCTGCCCCCTCAGAAAGGCTAAATTCTAACCACCTACAGCTAGATTGATTGCCTTATAAATATCCTTTATGAAGAGAAAGTATGGACTTTGGGTCTATATAGATTTAAATAATAGTTATCCTGCCCTTGAGGCATGAATAAGGCATTTGCGCTGCTGATATTTGCGATCTTTATTGTAGGTTGCGGGCAGGCAAAGCCGGACACGGGGGCAAAAAGGGGGCAAAAATGACAAAAGTTCTTCTTGAGACAAATATGGGGAATATAACTATTGAGATGAATAGCGACATGCCAATAACCACAGGAAATTTTGTGAAGCTTGTGAAACAGGGATTTTATGATGGCGTCATATTCCACAGGGTGATTGACGGATTTATGATACAGGGTGGAGATCCTACAGGGACAGGCATGGGCGGCCCAGGATACAAGATAAAGGATGAGTTCACCAGCAGCAATAGGAATGACCGCGGAACGATAAGCATGGCTAATTCAGGCCCGAACACAGGCGGCAGCCAGTTCTTCATCAATCTTGTGAATAATAATTTCCTTGATACTAAGCATCCGGCATTCGGCAAAGTTGTCTCGGGGATGGAAGTTGTTGATAAGATTGGGAAGGTAATGACTTCTAGTGGAGACAAACCAATCCAGGATGTCAAGATCATAAAGGCCAGTGTGATCTGATGTATATTCCGAAGAAATATGGGCAAAGCAAAGTGGACAGCTGCCCGTTCTGCAATAAGCAGGCGACAACCACAAACAAAGAAGGCTTCCCGGTCTGCATCGCGCACAAAGATGCCCTGTTTGATGATATGAAATGTGTCTGCGGCAAGCCTCTTGAGTCAAGGACAGGGAAATACGGCAAATTCTTCTTGTGTGAGGATTGCGGGCCGATAAGCGTGAAAAAAGTGCTAGAATTCAATCCGATAAAGAAGCTCGAGCCGAAAAGCTCATCGGCTTATGAAGATCATAGGCCTTCAGAGAAGCCAAAGGAATTCATCGTCAGGAGCGACGACCCCAGATTTTTCAGCTAGTTTTTTAAAGAATTGAAGCTTTCTCCCTCTATGGATAGTTTTTTGCCGACTAGCCTGCGGCAAGGGGAGCAGCGCTACAAGGACTTTTCAGCCTTTGATGTCGTCTTCATCACTGGTGACCCTTATTACGACCATCCACTTTCTGGCATGTCCTTGATAGCAAGGTTGCTCGACAAGAAAGGCTACAAAGTCGGCATAATAGCGCAGCCTTCAGCTGATGATGATTTCAAGATCTGCGGAAAGCCTCGCTTTTTTTTCTGCATAACTTCCGGCCTCCTTGATTCGATGTTGGCCAATTATACGCCGATGCTGAGAAAGAGAGAGAGTGTGCTTGTGCCGGAAAGAGCCTTGATGCTCTACACACAGCAAGTGAAGAAATTATTTCCTGGCAGCGTCACAGTCATAGGCGGCGTCGAAGCTACGATAAGACGTTTCACCCATTTCGATTATAAGGAGAATAAATTGAGAAGGGGCATTCTTAATGACACAAAGGCTGACTTGCTTCTTTTTGCGAACGCTGAAAGACCTATACTAACGCTGCTGGAAAGATTTGGTAAGGTTGAGGATATTGGAAAGTTTGATGACATAAAAGGACAGCTTGATTTACAATCCATAGAAGGAGTTGCATTCAGGGTCAAGAAGGCAGAGATTGACCCAAAGATCAGGATTATGCCCAGCTATGAAGAATGCCTTGAAGATAATTCTAAATTTAACCTGCTCATAAGGATCCATTATCTTCTTCCTGATGGGAATTTCATAGAGCCTTGCGGCCTTGGCTTCATCCAGCACAACAGGCCAGCGCATACTTTGACAGAAGAAGAGATGGACTATGTCTATGATGTGCCGTTCACAAGAAAGCTTCATCCAGATTCAAGGAATTTTGATTTCAACGAAAGGATGATCGGCTTCCTTGAATCTTCAGTCATTATTGGCAGAGGCTGCTGGGGTTCTTGCTCCTTTTGCGTGATTCCTCTTGTGCAGGGCAAAGAAGTCGCGACAAGGAGCAAGGAATCGATAATAAAAGAGATAAAAACTTTGTATTCAGAAGGTATGCATAAGATAAATGATCTGACGCTACCTACATTGAATATGTACGGCTCAAAGTGCGCTTTGTACAAATATGAAAGCAATATTTTCTCTCCGATAATAGGCAAAGATGTTGTTGTACATGACAAGAAAGATTACTGCAACCAGAGCTGTGTCGGCTGCAAGTTCAGGGTGCTGAATGATGACCTTTATGATCTGTTGGTAGAGATTGAAAAGCTCCAGCTGGAAGGCGGCCCCGCGCTTGAACTTAGGAGCGCAATAAGGCATGATATCATTCTTGACCAAAAGAAGCTTTTCAGGAAGATTATGCAGTTTGTCACAAGGCTGAAGATAGCGCCGGAGCATATATCTGACCGTGTCCTGAAACAGATGAACAAGGCCAATGGGCTTGCATTCGTCGATTTCCTGAAGGAATATGACAAAGTCAACATCGAGCAGGGAACACATAAGAATTTAGTGCCTTATTTTGTCGCCGCACATCCTGGCTGCACTATCCAGGACATGGAAGATGTCAAGAGATTTTGTGATGAACGCAACATCTATATCAATCTGACGCAAGTGTTCACACCG
>JAGVOV010000099.1 GCA_020052545.1 archaeon
ATTGTTGTTGATGATGGTTCCACTGACGGCACAAAAAAGATTGTTTCTGAAGGTATATCAAAGTTGGACATGCATTATCATCATCAAGGAAATTCCGGAGTTGCGGCAGCAAGGAACAAAGGGATTGAGCTTTCAAAATCGCCGCTTGTTTGTTTTCTAGCTGATGATTACATTGTCCCAAGAGATTTCTGCTCAAGTATCATTAAAGATTTCAGAAACAGAGGGATAAAAATCCTCAAGTCAAGGATAACTGCGGATAATCCAAATTACACGCAGAGAGTTAGCCAGCTTGTCTATGATTTCTCGATACTCAAGCCACTCCTTTGGTTAGACGATGATAATAAAAAACTTTACAGATTGGCCTATCCAAAAGGCATCTCAAAGTTCAAGTCATGGACACCGGCATCAGGAGCAGCCACGTTCCGCAGAGAAATATTATTGAGGCATGGGGCATTTGACGAGTCGTTGAGGGTAGGGGAAGACACAGACCTTGGCTACAGGCTTTTTAAGGAGGGCATTGCTATCCATATAGATCCGAGAGTCAAAGTAATTCACAAGCACCGGAAAAGATTCTTCGCCTTGGTTAAACAATATTATAATTATGGCAAAGCATTGTACCATCTGAAGAAAAAACATTACGATTACCCCATGGAATTCATCCCGATCCTGACGCAGCTTGTTGAGACTGGTAGGGCCTCGGCCAATATTGCAAGATCTGCTGGCAGCAGAGCAAGATATAATCTCTATCTGTCAATTGTCTTCTTAATGAAATTCACCAGCTTTGTTGGCATCGAGGTGGAGCACTTGAGGAATTATAAAAGAAACAATGGCTTCAAGGCTCTGATTAAATATCTTAGGGCAAACACGTTGAGGGCAGATGACAGGAGCTTAAGATATAAATTTTATGCGTGGCTTTACAATAACTTCCTCAGGAAGAAGCTCAATATAGTTGGCATAACAGGAACCAACGGGAAAGGCACGACAGCTTTCCTGCTGAAATCAATGCTTGAGGCGAAAGGCCACAAAGTTGCGCTGATGGGGAGCATCTGGCTCGATGACGGCAAGACTGCAAGGCAGTCTTACTTAACAACATTGAATTATGTCAGCACAATAAGATTTCTCATCCGCTCTTATCTCCATGGCTGCAGCCATGTTGTCATAGAAATCAGCTCGCATGCCATAAAACAGAATAGGCTCGGCAACCTCGAATTTAAGGCCAAGGCATTCACAAACCTGAGCAATGACCATCTTGAATACCACAAAACCATGGAGGATTATATTGCGGCAAAGGTAAGCTTTTTCAGGGGCTCGAGCTGCTCTTTCATTGTGCTTAATAGTGATGACAAAGTTTCGAAGCTCATAAGGAAGGCCACAGAATCTAAGATGATAATTACCTATGGGATATCAGAAGCAGAGGTCACGGCTTCGGATATTAGGTTTAGCAAGGACGGCATATCCTTTATTCTCTGCCTCGATGGCAAAAAAATACCGCTGAAATCAATGTTGATGGGAAACTTCAATGTCTATAATATCCTTGCCGCAGCATCAATGGCCAAATCACTCGGTGCATCATATTATTGCATTGAAAGAGCAGTGGTAAATTTCACCCAGCTGCCAGGAAGGATGGAAAGGGTTGGCAGCAATGTATTCATAGACTTTGCGCACAATCCAGATGCATTGGAAAAATCGCTGGAAGCGCTAAGGCAGTCAGGTTATAAGAAAATAATAAACATCCTCGGCTATGACGGCAAGAAAGACGAAGATTTAAGGAGGACAATGGGCGAGACGGCATCGAGAAATGCAGATTTCACAATAATAACAAATGATAATCCAAGGGGGGAAGATCCGATGAAGATAGCATTGGGCCTTGCGGAAGGCATGAAGAAAGATTACAGGATTGAGCTTGACAGGAAAAAAGCCATAACCCTTGGATTGAAAATGGCAAAAGGAGAAGATTCTGCCCTTCTGATATCAGGAAAAGGCCATGAAACCAAGCAGATTTTTAAGGAGAAAGAAGTTCCATTCAACGATAAGGAGGTTGTAGAGGAAATTTTGAAAAATGGCGGCAAGAAACATAATTAACAAGCTGGTATGCAAGGCGGATTACTTTGCCATTTTCTTGTCTGCAAGATCTGCAGGCCTTGTCAAGGCTGTTGCCGATTCAGTTGACGCAGCCGCATTCAGGATGCTTAACCGCTCAAGAATGTGGCTTATTTACCTAATCAACAGGAAGATAATACTCATCAAATCAGGCACAGACTATGAAGTCTATATCTTCAGGAGGACATCAGAACTGATTAACCATAAAGGGATTGGCTGCATCTACTGCTATAAAGATGATGATTATTTTAAGTTCAGAAAGAAGGCCTCGGTAATCTTCGAATGGGGCAACCTGAGTAAGAAGCACGCGCCAGAAAGAGCAAAGGTCTTCTGTAACATAGACATGCCAAAGAACGGGCAGTATGCGCTTCTCAAGAAGCTTGGCATAAGAAATTTTCCAGACTATAAATATACTAAAAGCCTGCAGGAGATAGGAAAACTGAGGTTTCCGATACTCGCAAAGCCAATCAATGGGACAAGATGTGAGAAAATAAGGCTTTTGATGAATAAGAAAGAACTTAAGATATTTGCAAAAAGTATAAGCCTGAAAGATTACCTTTTTTCAGAATATGTCAAGTATGGCGATTATGAGTATAAATGGCGCCTTGCTTTTGTAGATGACTTGCTGCTCTGGAGCTATCTGCGTATGAGGCCGCAGAAAGGCTATCAGGAGCCGAAGTATTCAGATATTAAGAAAGAAGACATCGAATCGGCTTATCCGCCGAAAGAGATGCTTGAGACTGCACGGAAAATCTCAGCTTACATAAGAAAGATATATCCGGCAAGCTTCGTCGGCTTTGATATACTGTGTGATGAGGATTTTAGCGATTTTAAGATTCTTGAGTTCAACACAAGCTACACAGCTTGTTATGTGCCAGAATGGTTTGACAACGAGCAGAGGACAACAGAGAAATTTGCCAATTTCCTCATTGAAAAATTCAGGGATTAAGGCCAGCTATCTGCTTTTTTATCTTTGCTACGAATTCTTTTGTGTCAAATTCTTTTGCTCTTTCCTGACATGCTTTCCTGTATGCTGCGGGATTCTTTCCGATGATCTTCATTGCCTTGACAATCTCATATACTCTTGGCTCGACAAGGAAGCCGGTCTTGCCGTCCAGCACAGTCTCTTTGTAGCCGCCCTCATCTACTGCGACAACCGGCTTCCCGGCCGCCATGGCCTCTACTGGAGTCATGCCAAAATCCTCGTGCAGTGAAGTTGTTATGAATGCCTTGCATTCAGCATAATATTTAACAAGCTCTTTTCTAGAGACATCAGCGACCAAAGTGACATTGTCAGGCTTGATGCTGTCTATGTATCTTGTGTATTTCGAAAAATGCTTGCTTTTCTCGTAGCAGCCGACAACAACAAGTCTCTCATTAGGCAGCCTTTCAAAGGCCTTCATCTGCAGCTCAACTCTCTTATGGTTGATGAGCCTGTTGACTGAAAGCCAATAGCCCCTGCTTTTCCTATAATATAGCTCCCCAGTGTTTATGGGGGGGTTGATTATTGTGCTGTCCTTCCTCAAATAGGTTTTAACCCTGCCTTGCACGTTTCTTGAATTCACTATTATCTTATCGACGCTCTTCACATATCTCCTTGACAGAAACCTGTTGTACCTCACCCAAATGTCAAAAAGCAGCCTGTTTCTGCTGCCGACAACGTTGTTCCTGGTGTATTCATATAAATCCCATATCTCCCTTATCGGGCTGTGGCAATACCATATGTTCGGCCTGTTATTGACTGCGGCAGAGACAGCCCAGTCGCCATCAATTATAAATAAGTCATATTTTCCTCTTAGGTCCAGCTTCCTGAAGAGCCTGAGCGCCATCTGCTGCCTGAGCGGAGCATTTATGGGGACTTTCCCTATGCTCTTTATCTTGATGCCTGAGAATCCCATGCTCCTTATCTTATCATGGTCTATATTTGTTGTGTAGACATCCGCTTTCAGCTCTTTGGCAAGCGTCAGGCCAACCATTTCGGCCCCGCCTATGTTGTCAAGATAATTGTGCAGAACTGCTATCCTCATACTGGCCTGAAATAGGAAATCACTTTATATTCTTTTGCATCAGATTTTTATATAGCCTATGCGTTTTTGGGCTTATGGACAAATATCGCTCATGGATTCCTGAAAAAGGCTTGCTTGAACTAGATTATAGGAAAATCTACGATGCATCTTCCAACAGAAGCGTTCTGAACTCCTTCGAATATATCAGCGGCTTCCTGAAGGAAAACCTGAAGAAATGCTTTTTCTTCTATGATGGCAAAGAACCAGTGGCCTTGCTTGCCTATGAAAGGAAAAGCCTCGGTTCTGGCTTCTCAATTCTCTGGATCGGGTCTGAATTCGGCACAATGCCCCTCATAGCCAGGAGCCATGAGGATGATGGGGCGCTGATTGAGCTTATTGCCAAGAAGATAGCGAGCCTCTCAAATTTTATGGACGCAAAAATCAAGTTTTACGCGCCAAACAACAAAGCTCTTTTCTCTGCCATGCAGAAGCGCGGCTTCAAGATTGTCGAGAGCTTTGAGTGCAGGATAAATGTTATTGAAGAGGCCAAGATGTTCAGTAGAATAAATAGGAAATGCAGAAATATGGTAAGAAAAGGGGCGAAGAATAACCTGTCAATAAACTGGGATGAGGGTCTTGAAGATTTCCTCAAGCTTTATTCTGTGGAGGACCATTATTCGGCGCCTTACATCAAAGAAGAGAGCCGTTTTTTTAAGAAACACATGGCTTTTGTTGGCTGCTACAGAGGGAGCGAGCACCTTTCGAGCGCCATATTGTTCATCCTTGGCGATGAGATAAAACTTCGCTATCTTGTGTCATCTAAGATAGGGAATAAGCTAGCTGCAAACAATTTCCTGGTGTGGGAAATTCTCAGAAGATACAAAGGGATGCGCCTTGACCTTGGCGGCCTCGGCCATGAGGTCTATGGCCAGCAGCGCAGCTATGGCGCCTTCAAGCTGAGCTTCTCGCCTGAAGTGCTCCCTCGGCCCTATCTTGTCAAGATAAATCCATCATTGAAGATATTTAGCAAACTCAATTCTATCAAGAGGATCTTCTCGCGCCTATGATGCTCAGGAAGAAGCTGGAGAATATCGTCTGTATCCCTATGACTATGAGCGTGAAGGCGAAGATCGAATTCCTTATCTCGAACAATGCTCCAAAACCTGTGCTGAGCCATCTGACCATTATGACGGCAGCTATGATGACGCCTATGGCGAGCGCTGCCAGGCCTATGAAGATGCCTTTCTCCAGGTTTATAATCTTGTGTATCCTATCAAGGAGCCTGTCTTTCTCGCCAAGGTGGATGATGCCGTAAGTCTTTGTGTAGAACCAAAGCAATATTATTTGATAGCCAAGTATCGTGAGCAAGCTTCCTAATATCATAGGATGGAAATCAATCTTGAAATTCCCAAAATAGATCGGGCCATTGAGCAATAAAGCCATTATGGTGAAGCCGATAAGCAGCAGCAATATGCCAGGGACCAGGAAGAGATAATCCGGGCTGTAGAGCAGCATAAGCCTAAGATGTTTCCAGCCGTCCTTGAAAGTGTTGAGCTTTGATATGCCTTGCCTTGGATAATAGCTTATTGGAATTTCCTTTATCTTCATTTTATGCTTTGCAGCTTTTATCAGCATCTCAGAAGCAATCTCCATACCGTTCCCGTCAAGCTTCAATTTTTCCAGCGACCTCTTCTTTATCATCCTGAAACCTGAATGCGCATCTTTGACTTTCACTTTGAAAAAAGTCCTCATGATAAAACTTAGCACTGGATTTCCCACATATTTGTGCAGCAGATCCATGGAACCTTTCTTCATGTTGCCGAACCTATTCCCGATGACAATGTCACGATTCCTGTATTTGATCAGTTTTTTTGCTTCATTTAAGTCATAAGTGCCATCAGCATCACACATTATGATATAATCACCTTTAGCTGCATCAAAGCCTCTCAGCAAGGCTGCGCCATATCCATCTATTCTTTCTCTTATCACAATGGCCCCATACTTCCTCGCGATGGCTGCAGACTTATCATGAGAATTGTTGTCAACGACGATTATCTCTGCTCCTGGCAAGGCCTTTTTAGCCTTATCGATGCAGCCGCCTACAGTCTTTTCCTCATCCTTGCATGGCAGGACAACGCTGAACTTCATTTGATGAACCTTTTGGCTAG
>JAGVOV010000054.1 GCA_020052545.1 archaeon
AAAGCGGGCTTGTATTGAACCAGGTCAGGACAAGGCCGATCATGTTAAAGCATTACCCGAACAGATCTAACATGGAAGAGTATTTCCATGTCAATATACTTACTCCTGTCATCGAGGTAGGCCATAAATATTTTGAGGACCTCATGACGCAAAGAGTCAATGCGACAATTGACAGGTATATCAAGAACAAAAAAGATTTCCATGAATTGCCTAGAGATATCACTGACGATGCCATCCAGGGGGGTATATCCTGTCATGAGCTTTTCACCCATGCCATGGCTGTTGTCTGGGTCACAGAGAAATATCCTGGAAAGATGACAGAAGAGAAGCTCATCAGAGGAAGCAATCCGAAGATCGAAGGGATGCGTTACGAGCCTGTAATTGATTGGGTGAGGAAGAATGGGCTGGAGAAAAGCTTTGGATTGTATAAAGGAGACCAGGGCATAGTACTGAGAGTGGCTAATGGTTCTTATAGAAATTGAAGCCGGGCTGGTTCAAGTTTTGTTGCTGATTGAAGCCTTGCTGTCCGGCCTGCGGCTGCCCGAAGTTCTGGTCAAAGCCTTTCTGCCCGAAAGGGTCCCCTTTGTCGGCATTATTGAAGAAATTATTATTCATGGTGTCGTTTGAAGCGTTGAAGCTGTTGAAGTTGTCGGTAGGCTTGCCTTCGTCCTCTGCATAGACTTTAGGGTCTGGTATGGCCCAGTCTATCAGATAGACAATGAAATAGAACAAAGGCGCAAAGACGAGTATTGCAATATAAGTCGAGGTGGTGAAAAGCTCCGGCTCATAAAACAGCGGCGTGAACATCAATAAGATGTAGGTTATGACGCGGATCCTGCCTATGTAATGTATAACTTTCTTCACCTGGTTGCCCCAGATTATCACCGTGAGGCCATAGAACAAAGAACAGGCAGCGATCCCTATCTTTAGCCAGAAATCCGAATTTATCGCCAAGATATCAGCCTCGACCATCTTGAACAATGTCCTTATCCAGTCGATGCCCACCCATAGCACCACAACACCATTTGATATCGCGTTGCCGAAAGATGTCCCTTTCTTCTCCTGGAACAGCTCGGCGAAGAACCAGTTGAGGTAGATCGGGATGATGATCCAGAGCATGTCAAGATTCCTGAATGGGGCAATAAAGATGTCTATCCATGTCAGGAAGAATGCCAGCAATGATTCAAAAAACGCCATTTTGCCTCTTTTTGCATATTATTGAGAAAACTGGTTTAAAAAGTTTGCTAGCAGCAGTCGTAATTTTGAAGCTTCGAGAGCGAGAAACTTATCCTTCTGTTGTTCTTTCCCTTGTTGTCAACGCTCACCAGCTCAATCTTTCCTATCTCGCTTGTGTTCCTGACATGGGTGCCACCGTCAGCCTGGCTGTCAAAGTCGCCGATCTCGACAATCCTCACATCTTTGATCTGAGGGGGCAGGCCCATCGCCAATTTCGTCAGTCTAGGATTTTTGTCAGCTTCCTCTCTTGAAACGATGAAATTTCTTGTCTCAAATCCTTTCGCTATTATCCCATTCGCATGCCTTACGCAAGCGTCTATCTTCTCCCTATCAATTATCTCAAGATTAAGGTCAATCCTGCTCTTCTCGATGCCAATCTGGTTTCCGGTTATCATCGCCCCAGAATCGCGGTTGAAGACTTCACAGACGATGTGCATCGCGGTGTGCATCCTCATATGTGCATATCTCCTATCCCAGTCTATGGTGCAATGGACCTTGTCGCCTTTAATGCCTATTTTGTCAAGCTCATGGAGTATCTTTCCTTCTTTTTTCACCACATTGATGACCTTGAAAACATCATAGCCATCCGTCATCTCGCCCGTATCATTGGGCTGGCCTCCGGAGTTGGGATAGAAAAAAGTCCTGTCAAGGACAATAAATCTGCCGTCTATGATCTCTTTTATTTCCGCGTCAAAATCCTTTGTGTATGCATCCTGCATATAAGCTGCTTCCATAAAAGCCAGTAAAGGAAAATGATATATAAATGTTGCTGAACGCTGACGCTGGTGAAATGCTTGGGGATTTTGATAAATGTTGTTAAGAATATATTTCAATATTTTATCAATCCTCATTACGTTATTCCAGCGTCAAGCAGTAAATCATAAATAAGCAGTTCACTATAAAACCAAAAAAAAGGTGATAATATGATAACTTTAGAGCAGATGATGTCGAAGCCAGTGCTGACTATTTCTCAGGACAAGAATATTGCGCAGGCCGCAGCTTACATGAAGAGCAAGAACATAAGCGCCATCGTTGTCGCGGAGAAAGGAAAGCTGCTCGGGATAGCGACGGAGAAGGACATCCTGAGGAAAGTTGTGGCGAAGAACCTGAAGCCGAGCACGGTGAAGATAAGCAGCATAATGACAAAGAAGCTCATAACTGCAGACATAGGCAGCGACATCTTCACGGTCAGCAAGATGATGGACCAGTACAACATAAGAAGGATGCTAATAACCAAGGAAGGCAAGCTTGTGGGGATAATAACGACAAAAGATCTCCTGAAGCTGACCTCTTTGTAAAATGGAAAATAAGTTCAGCGTTGCCTTGAAAGAAGTGTTTTTCCAGCATTTTGGCGGCCTTATAGGCGGCCAGCTGTTCTCAAGGGAGCTGATAAAGTTTGAGATATCTGATTTAGATTCCCTTTCTGAGGAGACGAAGAAGCTCTTTGTGCAGCGCCTTGTCAATGACTGCTTCGGTGAGATGGTATCAGAGGAAAAGAGGAAGCAGATCGAAAAGGAATTCCTGGATAGGGTATTCAAAAGCGAAGCTAAGGAAAAAATGGAAGAAAAGGCTGCTGAAAAGAAGGCCCAGATAGAAAAAGACGATAAGCCGATGGTCTTTATGAGGAAGGATGAGATCACTGGAGATGGCTTTCGGGATTGAGGATTATGACTGAGAGATTTGGAGGCTCGATAAGGCAGATAATATCCGAGCATTTTGGTGGATTGGTCGGAGACCAGCTTCTTGTCAGGGCGATGCTCAAGTATAGGATAGAGGGCTTCGATGACCTTTCAGATGAGACGAAGAAACAGTTCATCAGGAATTTCATAGAGGACTGCTACGACCACATGGTAAGCCAAGAGAGGAAGAAGGAGCTTGAGGATGAGTATGTAGGCAGGATATTCGGCGGCTACCTTCCAAAGAAAGAAGAGAAGAAGGAGCAGAATGAGGAGGCGAAGAAAGTCGATATCATATTCAGGAGGCATGAAGAGGACAGGTTCCAGGTGGTCGACAACCTGAGCGCAGATGACATGAACAAGGTGAAAGTCATAAGGAGTGATGATGTCAACAGGGCTAATCTTCTTGCCGTGATGAAGAAGGCCAAGCTCAAGGAAGAGGAATTTGAGCTTGAGAAGGTGAATGAGAGCATAGACAACAAGATGGTAACAGAATATGACGACAAGACGAAAGAACAATCATCATGGGGGATATGGCGCATGATGCCTGCAATCCTGATCTTTGCGAGCCTTTCCATGATGGTGCTGCGCGATGCTTCTGATTCAAAACTGATTTTTTATCTGGCCATAGCGCTTTTTATCATTGGCGCTTTATGGTTCTTGAAAGACACAGTCAAGAGACGTGTGTGAGCTTATCATTGCATGTGTCTGCGCAGAAGTCGAGCCATGACGATTTGTAGAATTCGTCGACGCCTTTCTCCCACGGCCCTTTGTAGCCGATGAACCAGTAGTTGTAGCAGTTGCCGAAGCAGCCTGGGCTGACGCCATTTGGAACAAAAAGCTGTATGTCTTTCAAGGATTTGTCGCTTGACTTCGTCTCCATGAATTTCTTGAATTCTGCATAGCTTGGGTTTTCCTTCTCTTTCACCATCGAATATATTATGAAGCAGAGCGCCGCCAGGGCGATGATGAATGAGACTGTCCTTAACAAAGTCCTTATCTCGAGGTGCTTTATTTCCTGCGGCGGCATAAACGGCATAAAAGAAAACTAGTATATTAAGTTTAAGTAATAATCATCCAGAAATTATCCTATGGCCCTTCTTACATCAGTTATATCAACAGAACTTACGCCGCTTATTTTGGCAACTTCATTCTCAAGATTCTCTGTGCTGCCTTTCTGCTCGTCCATGACGAAGAGTATCTTCAAAGCGTTCAGGCCGTAAGCGACAGGCTCTATCTCCTTCTGGGCATCATCGCGGCCAGTCCATGAAGATATTAAGCGCCTAGCCTCTTTCTCTATCCTTGCCAGGTCTTCTTTAGGGCTATCAGGCATCAACTTCATCGTGACTATAATATTGGCCATCTTAGTTTGGGCCCTCAAAACCGCATCCCGGGCATGTGTACTTTGTCACAATCTCGCGGCATTTCTTGCATCTCAATATCTCGTATTTGCTGCATTTGGGGCAGTTGAACTTGGCCATACCCTTGCTATTTGCGATCGGCTTCTTACATGACATGCATACAACCATATTTATGACCTCCAATTAGGGAAAGGGCATTTTAGAGGGTTTATAAAGGTTTCCATGGGAAACCTACGAGCTTCAGTGAGTAAGCTTTTCTTTGGAAAAGCTAGGAGCTTCAGCGACTATGGTTTCGTAGAAACTTTCTCTATCTTCTAGGCACAACAAAAGTTTTTAAACATACTGGCTGTATTGGCAAGCTATGGTGAGAAAGAAGAAAAAGAGCAGAGCTAGAGCCAAGAAGCCAATTCTGAGGAAAAGCAAGGATATTGACAGGCTCATAGAAGGCGTTCCTGCAGAGTCAGTATCAGCAGCTGTGCAGCAGATGCCAGAGCCGCCAAAGGCCAAGACAGGTTTCTTCCCCTATCTGTTCCAGAGGAATCCCGAAAAAGAGATGTCAACAGATGAAAAGCTCGAGGTGATGAGGAAAAAAGATAAGGTGATGAATGAGAAGGCCGAGGAATTGAAGCTCAAGATAGCCGAGGTAAATGTCTACATGAATATCCTTGAGCACAGGAAGGCAAGCCTTGATGAGAGAGAAAATATGGTTGAGACCAATGAGAGAGAATATGATACAAAGAGCAGGGTTGTGAACCAAGATCATGATAACTTGAAGATGCAGGTGGAGAAGCTTGCCGAGACCAAACTGAGGCTTGAGTCTGAATTTGTGCAGCTCCAGAATAAGATTGAGAAGATAAAGCAAGAGAAAGACCAAAAGCTTGATGAAGTGAAGCAGAACGAGAGGCTGCTCTCATCGATGCTGAAGGAGATACAGGTTTCTGTGCAGAAGATGGAAGAATCAAAGATTATCCTAACAAGGAATGAAGATGAGATCGTGAAAAGAGTGAAGATGCTTGATGACCAAAAAAGCATGCTTGTCGGCAAGGAAAAGGAGATTGTGAAGAAGATAAGGGAGCTTGAATCGATAGAATTGAAGCTTGGCCCTTTGAAGACAAAGCTGGCCAAGAAGGGGCAGGAGCTGAAAGAGAAAGAGAAGAATGTCACGATGAGAGAGAATGAGATTGTAAAGAATGAGAAGCTGCTCAACCAGAAGCTCGACAAAGTCAAGAGGATGAAAGAGCTCAAGATGAATGAAGTTGTTTTAAAGCAGAGCATAGCTACATTGAGGAAAGAATATGAGAGGCTCTCTGGAAAGATGCAGATGGAGAGCAAGGTCGCGGCAAGGATGGCGGAGCTTCAGAGAAGGGAGAATGAGCTTGAGGCCAAGAAACAAAGCATGCTGCAGAAAGAGCAGGAATTCGAGATGAAGCTTGCAGGCATCGAGGAGAAAAGTCCTTTGGAGGCTACCCCTAATGAAGCTTCAAGCTCGCAGCCGAAGCAGGTGAGCCAAGAACAGGTGCTTGCGCTGGTGGAAAGCATAAGGGGCCTGGTGAAGAGGAAAAGATTGACGGAAGCGAGAGAGCAGCTCGCGCAACTGTATAACTCTTATGAGCATTCTAACTTAGACCATATAATGAAGAACACGATGTATTACGAGATATTGGACCTGAAGAATTCTATCGAGCTTGAAGAATTAAGATAGATGGAAATGGATTCAGCGAAGCTGATATCCATAACTAATGTCGGTGTCAATGGCCGAAAGCTCTCGAAAACTATTAGTTTTCGGAGCACCGAAAATGTAAAACATTTTCGATTGCATTG
>JAGVOV010000104.1 GCA_020052545.1 archaeon
CAATTTCAAGAGGCCGTTTGATGTCAGTAAAGATAAATTGTCATGGACATTCACGGTGATGGCTGTCGATGATAATTTTGTCGGCCCATTCACCTTGAAGTCTATAGAGCTCAAAGAGCAGAGGAATCTGCTGCTGGGAAGGGTGAATTTTGGCAGCGGCCAGAAGCTCCTGAGAAAGATCAGCGACAAGATTCAGGTCGACGTCCCGATTGACAAATACAAGCTTGCGGATCTGCAGGAAGAGCTAAATCCAACAGCGACATTCTACTATGACTATGTTGTCAAGGAGGACAAATATATCAATGGCTCTGTGATAACCTTAGATGTCACATACTCAGAGACCTATGAAGAGTCATTCAGCGAGCCGGTCATAGCGATAGATACAAGCGTAAAGCCAAAATGAAAAAAAGAGGCAGCATAGAGCTTTCAGTCAGTTTCTTGGTAGTAGCTATACTTTCATTGGCCATGATGGGGCTTGGTATTGTGCTAGTAAAGAACATGACAGATCAGAACACCAAGATCCAAACTGTTGTTGACGACCAGATGAAGCTGCAGATAATGAAGCTGCTTGACAACGGTGACAAAGTCTCTATCCCTTTCCTTCAGCTGAAGGTCGGCAGAGGTGACACCCCAATTTTTGGTGTGGGTGTGCTAAACACATTGTCTACGCAGGGCTTCACAGTCACTGCAGAATTTGCCTGCAGCGCGTATGACAAAAATAAAGTCGCAATCCCGACTCCGGAGAAATATTTTGAGATTGTAGGCGCAACTGTGGCTGGTCCATGCGGCACCAAGAAATTTCCTACGACATTCAGCATCAAGCAGAATGGCAAGCAGGTTTATTCTATCCCTATAAAAATGCTGAAGACAGCCAAGCCCGGCACATACATCTTCAAGGTCACTGTGAAAGACAGCACAAATGCAGTCTACGGCGACCCTGAATACAGGCTATATGTCATAGTGAACTGAGCTTTCATAAAGTTTAAATAATCAGCAAGACTTTCTCCCCTTATGGTAAACAGCCCATATTGGTTCCTCGGAGTGGATTCACTGATAGATTTAGTCACTTTAGTGGTCATGTTCCTCATTGCCTTCTACAGCAAGAAGATATACAAGTTGACAGGAAAGAAGACATATGCCTATTTCTACCAGGCTTTCATGCTGGCCTTTCTGGCCTACATAGTGAAGGCCTTAGGCGACATCGCGGTTTATCTGGTGCTGAAGATGAACATGACTATCCTTGACACCATCTTGGGGATAAGCTACATATCGCAGTGGGAGATGCTGATATTCAGCACATTCATAGTGAGCGCATATCTTTCCCTGTTCATAATGCAGCACAAGATCGAGGATTTCTGCAACAAGGCGGTGCTCTATCTGATAGTCTTCTTGACGGACATAATAGTGATAATGCTCTGGCAGCCTTTCGTGCACATAGTGAACCTTGCATTGCTCATCTTCATCACAATTCACTTTTACCATAATTATAATGACAAGAAGAATGTCAGCGCGTTTGCTGTTTTCCTGAGCTTCATCTTCCTTACTGTCTCTGAGCTTCTGCTCATATTCCCATTTTACAGCTCGGCATTCTACGCTGTCGGCCATGTCATACAAGTTGTAGGAAGCTCGATATTGTTGTTCAGGATGATATCGGTGCTGAAAAAATGACAGAAAAAAGGGACAGGCTGCAGATCATATTCGACATCCTCAAGGCTGTTGAGGACAGGAGAGGCAAGATAAAGCCCACGCATCTATTGTACAAATCAAATCTCAGCCATGAGAGGCTGAAGAAATACATTGAAGAGCTGTCTGAGAAAAGCTTGATAGCTGAAGAGGCGACAAAGCACGGCAAACTATTTGTCCTGACGGACCAGGGCTTCAAGTTCTTACAGGACTACAAGAAGATGCGCGAGTTCACAGAGAGCTTCGGGCTTTAGAAAGATATTTATTCCTTTGGACTTTCTGGATGATTATGTTTGGAGAGGACAGCGCAAGCGAGTACAAAAAGCTCATCGAGGCTTTTGGGGATGAGAAATACAGCCTTTTTCTGGATGGCGTGAGGAAAGGCTCGAGAAGCATACATGAGATTGATATACACAAGGACAAGTTCATGAAAGAGAATTTTCTGGCCTCTAGCCTTAACTTCATAGGCAACAATATATCATGCGACCCGATAAACCAGCCGAAGGAATTTGGTGATGGCCTCGGCATGCTATTCAGCCTCATCAAGCACAAGGATTTTGAGCTTGTCTTCGACAACAGCCATCTTAGAGCTTTGTTCCTGCAATGCATGCGCGTCTTAAAAGGAGTAAAACATTTCGACCTGAATTGGATAAAGATAAGGCTGGAGCATGTGAAATACCATAGCTTTCAAGAGGAAGCGAAGCAGAACTTTATCGAGACATTGCACATGCTCTAGGCAAGGCCGCGCTCAAATCTTATATAAACATTCACTTTAGCGTAGACAAGATAAGTCAAAGACAATAAGGCAACAGTCATCGCTGTAAAGGCCCAGGCGGACATGCTCTTTGTGCTCAGGAAATACCATAAGCTGACTATGAAGACAAGCACGAGCAGCGAATAAAAATTGAAAAAGCCTATTGGATTTGTGAGAAGGGCGTTGCTCCACTGGTTCTTTATGCCCCATTGATACATCTTCGGCATGCTGTTGTGCTTCTTCCAATATCTCTCTATATCTTTGGCCTCATCGATAAAACAGCTTTTATGGTAAGGCGTGTTAGGAAAGAAATGTCGCTTCTTTATGGGAAAAGAGAGGAACATCCTGTTTGGGATGGCTACAAGGCATTCTGACTTTTTCTTGATGTCTTCTTTGCAATACACGCACTTGACCATTTCACTCCATCTGGACGCCGCTCCAAAGCGTCCAGTCGTTGCTAGGAGAATAGGCACCGAACGTGAA
>JAGVOV010000103.1 GCA_020052545.1 archaeon
TAATGCTGATACTTATATTGGCCCTAATATTCATATCTGGATGCGCACCGATCCAAGGTGATGGTGCATGCCTTTCGGCCTGCAGAGAAAGAAACTATACAGAGGGCAGCTGCTATAAGCTCGGCGTGAGGCTCGATCCATGCGAGGCACAGTTCAATTATAAGACGATCTACAGCCAGGATGGATATTGCAAGCCAATAGAGACGACAGGAATTAGCAACGCGTGCTGCTGCAGAAAATGATCAATGGCCATGCATCATGAAAGGATTGACTTTCTTCGGCTGCAAAAAGCGCTCGAACTTCGTCATCTTCTCACGCTTGCATTCTTTGAGGTTATGCTGGCTCTCAAATCTCTCGAAACCGCGATAAGGGCACTTAAAGCTTTCGTCAGAACAATGATTCATTATCTTGGCAAGCATAAACTGGCACGGCTCCTTCAACGGCAGCTGGCGCAGATACATGTTGAACTGTTCCTGGTCTGTCAAGAGCTTGCGCTCCATGGTCCCACAAGGCTCTTGTTGGCAGTGGTATATTAATAATTTTCTGAATAAGTTTATAAATGGAAAGTTTCAACTAGGTCATGTGAGACATCAGAATGTGCCTGCTGTTTATCTTGTTCTTAGGAATAAAGGGAAGACGCTTCTCCTGAAAAGGCAGAACACTGGCTATCAGGACGGAAAATACAGCATGATAGCAGGCCATGTTGAGGAAGGTGAGCCGCTGACGAAAGCCCTCATCAGGGAGGCAAAAGAGGAGGCAAATCTGACATTAAGGAGAAAAGACCTTAAGCTTGTCCACGTGATGCATCGCAAATCTGCAGATTATGAGAGAATTGACTTTTATTTCTTGGCAGAGAGATGGAGCGGAGAATTGAGGAATATGGAGCCGAACAAATGTAGTGAAATTGCCTGGTTCTCAAAGATCCCAAAAAACACCATAAAGAATGTAAGGATAGCTCTCGGGCATATCGATAAAGGTGAGTTTTATAGCGAGCGTGACTGGTTAAATATATAAAGTTCTGGAAAACACTTTTCCTCATGGTGTACGAGCCGCAGGAAGACAGCTTCATGCTGCATGAGCAGGTGAAAAAGCTTGCCAGAGGCAAGGTCCTGGACATAGGCACAGGCTCAGGGATACAGGCGATGACAGCGGCAGAGAAAGCTGATGTGGCGATCGTGTTCGCGCTTGATATAGACCCTGAAGCGATAGAATACTGCAAGGAAAATGCCAAGAACGCGAAGATAAGGTTCTTCGAGAGCGACATGTTCTCCTGCCTCAAGGGGAGCAATATGAAGTTCGATACAATCATCTTCAATCCGCCTTATCTTCCTCTGGACCCGGAATATTATGACCCTGCGCTTGATGGAGGGAAAAAAGGCCATGAAAAGCTGGAAAAGTTTTTAAAGGAGGCCCGGCAATTCCTTAATGAAAAAGGGGTAATTCTGATCGTGTTCAGCTCTCTCACCGACAAGGAGAAGGTTGACAGCATAATTGCGAGAGAGGGCTACAGAGCAGAGCAGCTCAGCAGCCAGAAGATAGCGTTTGAAGAGCTCTATTGCTACAAGATCGAAAATGGACAACCCTAGCAGAAGAGAATTTTTTAGGACAGCTTCCCTTTATCTTGGCGGCATGCTCGTTGCGCCTTCTTTGGCTTTGGCTGAGGATCTTCCTTCAGTACCAAGCGATGCTGAGCTGATTGCAAAGGCAAAGGTGAAAGATTTTTCCAATGGGATAAACCTTGAATACGATATAAATATTACGAGCTGGATCAAGGATGCAAAGGGCAGCGCTGGCTTGTATCTTGAGGAGGAAAAAAGCAGCTTTTTTGTCAACACGATGAAGGGCAGCATAACTGCGGAGCTTGAAAAGCAGCCTCAAAAGACTGTGTATAAAGAAGGGATTTATGGGAGAAATAATATATATGTCAAAAATGATGGAAGGTTCATCCTTGTTGATAAAGAGAGCAACCCAATACTCAGCAAGGATACAAAAGAGATCCTTTTCCAGACTGAGCTCGACGATGTGCTGACAAAGATAGGCAGATACTTCAAAGAACCCACAGATTATATCAGGATCTTTTTTGACGGCGAAAGAAAAGAGCTTTTTCCAAGGCTGTCTGGTAAGGGCAACCTATTCAGGATTTCCATGGCAATAAATGACGGCAGCATAGGCTTTGATAGCATGGAAGTCGACTTTGTGAAGAACGGCAATGTCTCAATCCCATATAAATTTAAGATAACTGGAGTTGCATATATAATTGTTCCATTTGAAGCTGTAGGTTTCATAAAATGAAGTTTTTCGCCAAAGGAAAAAGAGGATTTGTCTATACCGAATTTTATAAAGGAAAGAAGATTGCGATAAAGAAGAAGAATCCTGACAGCGAGGCCTTTGGAAGGGTGCAGAACGAGGCCAGGATGCTGAAGCTGCTCAACAAGCACAAGATAGGCCCGAAGTTCATAGAGGCCGGCGATGATTTTGTCAAATATTATTTTGTCGAAGGAAAAATGATACTGGACTTTGTCGAGGTTTCTGGAAAAAAAGAAATCATCAAGACATTAAAATCAGTATTCGAGCAGTGTTATACCCTGGATAAATTAAAGATCAACAAGGAAGAGATGCATCATCCTGTGAAGCACATAATCGTGACTAAGAGGGGCCCTGTGATGATCGATTTTGAGCGCGGCCATTTTGTGCAGAAGCCGAAAAATGTGACGCAGTTCTGCCAGTTCGTTAGAAGCATGGCAAAAACATTGATGGGCAAAGGGATTATCATAGAGCCTGAAAGCATCATGAAGCTCGCTGCACAGTATTCGAGGGAAATGAGCAGGAAGAACCTCATGGCGATATTGAAGCAGTTAATTATTTAAAGAAAAAAACAAAGCTGATGGTTATGGACGATGATTTTTTCGTGACGTGGAAGTTCAAGTTCCTGCTGGCCTTTTTACTTACATTGATTTCAGAGCTCGGCCTCTACCTAAAATATGTGGGATCAATAGACCCTGGCTGCCAGGAGCTGCTGCCCGGCCTGAAGAAATGCGTCACAAGGACAGACTTGATATTGAACATAGCATTTTCCACGACATTCTGGATATTTGGAATTGCCCTTATCTTGATTTACATAGGCTATTATGCGCACAAGAGGCTCAGATGGATGAAGAGATAAGGGAGAAAGATCATCCGATGAAGATCGAGATGCAGCGTTACATAAAAAATGCTTTTGAGAAAGGAAGAACTGAGAAAGAAATATTAAATGATGTGGGTATTTTGTGGGGTATTGGGGTGGTTAAGTCAATAATTAAGGATATCCAGACGGGCAAGCAGAGAAATTTCGCGAGTTATAAAGAGCCGCTCAATTCTGAGCGATATTAGCGATTTTTTCGAGCTCTTTCTTCTTGTTCTTGCCTTTTATCTTCTTTGTCCTGAACACAGTCTCTCTTTCTGCTTCTTCTAACCTTAAAGTTATGAATTTCCTGATGCGCTCCATCCTCGGGATTATCTCAAATTCAAGGGCGTTTACCCTCCTTTTCGTCTTCTCAATCTCTTCCAGAAGGCGCCTTATAGTTATCTCCACTTCAGCAGCTATGATGATATTGTCAACGACCTTCTCATATGCCTCAGTCGCCTCATTCACGGCATTTGATGTTGTCAAAGTGCCGTAGCCGCGGTCGAACAGATCTTTTGTGGCAGCCTTCTCTGGCGTTATCTTTGGTACTACAACACCCATGATGTTCTTCGCCTGCACCCTTATGTCCGGCCTTCCTTGAATAGCGAGGGCGATGCTCTTTATTTTCAAGTCACTTTCAATGATGCGGGCAATGTTCATGTTCTCAACTGCCACGACATAATTCCCGTTGAGCTCTTGTCTTACACTTTTGCTCTCTTTCAAAACCTCAAAGAAAGCCAGGATCAATCCATCTCGCTTCTTCTTCAGCAGCTTGTGGCCGCCTTTGGCTAGGATGATCTGCCTCTTCAGCTTTATCAGTTCGCTCCTAGTCGGCTTTATATTCATTTCTTCTCGACAAGATATTTGTCTTTCATCTCTGGGCTTATCCTAGCTAATTGGTCTTTCGGGAATCCTGACAATAAAAACCATGACAATAACAACGTTTTCACGATGTCCCTGTCCTCATATTTGCCCTGCCTCACAAACTTGTCCTCGAACTCTGCGGCGAATTTCAGCAACTTCTTGTCCCTATCACTAAGAGCTTCCTCACCAACAATGGCGACAAGTCCTCTAAGATCTCGACCTTCAGCATAGTTCGCATACAATTGGTCAGAAACCTGCTTATGATCTTCTCTTGTCTTGCTCTTTCCTATGCCCAAATTCATCAGCCTTGAGAGTGAAGGCAGCACATCAATCGGAGGGTAGATGCTTTTCCTGTGCAATTCTCTTGAAAGCACAACCTGTCCTTCTGTTATGTAGCCGGTCAGGTCTGGGATAGGATGAGTTATGTCATCTCCCACCATCGTCAATATCGGAAATTGGGTTATGCTCCCTTTCTTCCCCTTTACCATACCTGCCCTCTCGTAGATTGTGGCGAGGTCTGTGTACATGTAGCCTGGATATCCCCTTCTTCCTGGAACTTCCTCTCTTGCAGCACCTATCTCTCTAAGGCTTTCACAGTAGTTTGTCATGTCTGTTAAAATTACAAGGACATGCGCATCTTTCTCGAAAGCAAAATATTCAGCTGCTGTCAGCGCCATCCTTGGTGTGACAAGTCGTTCAACTGCCGGGTCATCGGCAAGGTTCAGGAAAACCAAGCTTCTGTCTAACGCTCCAGTCTGCTCGAAATCCGAGATGAATCTCTGGGCTTCCTCATTCGTGATTCCCATTGCTGCAAAGATGACGATGAACTTCTCATTCTGGCCGACAACTTTTGCCTGCCTCGCTATCTGAAGCGCAATCTCGTTGTGCGGCAGTCCTGATCCTGAGAAGATAGGCAGCTTCTGTCCTCTGACAAGAGTGTTCATGCAGTCTATCGTGCTTATCCCTGTCTGGATGAAATCAGAAGGCTGCTGCCTTGAATATGGGTTAATGGCACTTCCGATTATGTCGAGCTTCTTCTCCGCGATTATCTCCGGTCCATCATCAATCGGCTTTCCCGCTCCATTGAAGACGCGGCCTAGCATGTCTTCGCTGACTGAAAGCTTTATGGTGTCTCCTAAGAATGTCACATGGGCATCCCTGTCGATGCCTGAAGTTCCCTCAAACACCTGCACTACAACAATGTCATCGCTTGTGTCAAGCACCTGTCCATTTTTCAGTTCGCCGTTCTGCAGCTGGATCCTGACCAGCTCATTGTAGCCGACAGGATGGGTCTTCTCGACAAATACTAATGGCCCTGCAACCCTGCTTATTGTCTTGTATTCTTTCATTGTGATCACCTGACCGCGGCAAATTCGTCCTGCATGTCCTTCTCGATCTTCTTTAGGAAGGTTTCAAAGTCTGCCTCGAATTTGACTTCTGAGATCCTGTTCTTTGTCTTCGTGGCGAAGATGTCTGATATCGCACTGCCTTTGTCAAGAGCCTGGTTTGCGAGATCGTTGAACTTCAATATCGCCCTCATCATCTGGTACATCTTCGGTAGGCTGCAGTATGTATCGATGTCATGATATGCATTCTGCTGCAAGAAAGCCTCTCTTATCAAGCGGGCAGTCTCAAGCACTATCTGCTGCCTCTCGGGCAGTGCATCGCTTCCGACAAGCTGCACAATCTCGAGCAGCTTCTCCTCTTCCTGCAATATCGTCATGAACTTGTCTACCAAGTCGCGCCAGTCATCCGCAACATTCTTCTTGAACCAAGGTTCCAGAACATCCATGTACAGGCTATAGCTGTTAAGCCAATTTATGCTTGGGAAATGTCTCCTCTGCGCAAGCTTCGCATCCAGTGCCCAGAATGTCTTCGTGACCCTCAATGTATTCTGCGTCACTGGCTCTGAGAAATCTCCTCCTGGAGGGCTTACCGCGCCTATTATGCTGACGCTGCCCTGCTTGTCTGTCCCTTGCGGGATGACCATGCCTGCCCTTTCGTAGAAGGCAGCTAGCTTTGAGGATAGATAAGCAGGATAGCCTTCTTCGCCTGGCATCTCCTCAAGCCTTGAGGAAATCTCCCTCATAGCTTCTGCCCATCTTGATGTCGAATCTGCCATCAATGCGACAGAGTAGCCCATGTCCCTGTAATATTCTGCTATCGTGATGCCTGTGTAGACTGAAGCTTCTCTCGCTGCAACTGGCATGTTGCTTGTGTTCGCGATAAGCACTGTCCTGTTCATCAACGGCTTCTTTGTCTTTGGATCTATGAGGTGCGGAAATTCTGTCAATACTTCCGTCATCTCATTACCTCTTTCTCCGCAACCTATGTATACTATGATATCAGCGTCGCTCCATTTTGCGAGCTGCTGCTGCGACACAGTCTTTCCTGCGCCAAAGGGCCCGGGGATTGCCGCTGCGCCTCCTTTTGCCAAAGGAAAGAGCGCATCAAAGATCCTCTGTCCTGTGAGAAGAGGCATTGTCGGCGGTAATTTCTTCTTGTAATTCCGAGGTATTCTTACAGGCCACTTGTGCATCAGCTTCAGTTCTGTGCCGTTCTCAAGCTTGCCTATCGTCTCTTCCACTGTGAACTTGCCCGAATTTATCTCTGCAAGCTTCCCTTTCACGTTAGGCGGCAGCATTATCTTGTGGATGTTGCCTGGCGTCTCTTCCACTTCTCCTATGAAAGCGCCAGCTTCAAGATTGTCTCCTTTCTTTGCTGTCGCCTTGAAATCCCATTTCTTTTTCAAATCCAAACCTGAGGCATCAACTCCTCTCAATATGAAATCCCCCATCTGCTTCTGCAGCACTTCAAGCGGCCTCTGTATGCCATCATAGATGCTTGTCAATAGCCCTGGACCAAGAGAAACTGTCAGTGGTAAACCGGTGTTCTCTACCGGTTCGCCTGGCGCCAATTTTGATGTGTCTTCGTAAACCTGTATTGTAGTCCTAAGCCCATTGATCTGGATAACTTCTCCCATGAGGCGCTCATTTCCAACCCTCACAATGTCGAACATCCTGGCATTTATGCCTTCAGCAACAACAACCGGACCCGCAATCCTGTATAATCTTCCAATTTTGCTCATAGTCTTACCTCATTAAATCGATCCCTATAGCTTTTATTATCATCTTCCTCAGATTGTCCTGGCTTGCCTTCTCGCTCATCACGATGAAGACGGGCTTGACACTTTTGTCGATCATGACCCTTTCATGCTCTCTGAACATCGCCATCGTCTCCTCATCCATTATGACGATGCCTATCTCTTTGTCCTGCTTAATCTGCTCTATGCTTTCCATTATCTTCTCTTTCGGCTCGAAAACTTTCCTTATGCCGGCTAGCTGGAAACCGAGCACGAATTTTGAATCACCCAGTATGGCTATCTCCATCAGGCAATCAGCTCTCTTTCAATTATCTCATGCTTGACATTCAACTGTTTTCCTTTTGTGAGCAGCTTAAGGTTCTTGACTTCAATCTCCTTGGCGAACATATATGCCAAAATGACATCGATGCTCTGTATATTGACATGCAGCAGCCTCACTACCTGCCTCAAAAGCTCTTTCCTCAATTGCGTTTCTATGAATGTTAGATTTTTCTCTGTCTCAAGTATGTGTTTTATCTCTGGCTCATCCTTTAGCATGGCTGCGAGCTGCTCTGGGTTCTTTGCGGAAGTGTACTGTTTCATTTTCGCATCGAACCTGTCGCCAAAAGGTATTATGAACTTGTCCAGCTCGGCTTTCTGGATGCCGAGCTTCTGGAAATGCAGTATCGTGATCAGGTTCTGTATCAAAACTTCTGTCTGGATGAAAGTCTTGAAATGTCCCCCTTGCTTCGGCAATGTCTTTGAGAATTCCATCATCTCCGAAAAGTATTGCTTATCTATGTAATTCTCGATGTCCGGAAGCTTTAGGTTGTGCAGGCTTTCTATGAATTTTGGATCGGGGTTGAAAAGCCCTGACTTCTTGAATACATCCTCAATCTGCATCTCTGCAAGATTCTTCAGTTTCGCCTCCGTCAATATGCCTACAGGAAGCAGCATGCTGCCCAGTTCTTCCTTGCTTATCGCCGCAAGCTTCGCCCTGACTATGGTCTTGATGTTCCAGTAATCGTAGCGCAGCATATAAGCAGACAACAAGGCTTGCATCTCGGGATCTGAGATCCTCTTCAGCTTCTCAAAGCTCCTCAAGAGATTCTTGTTTAAGACATTCTCCAAGAGGTCCGCGCCA
>JAGVOV010000178.1 GCA_020052545.1 archaeon
CAGCTATTATCGGCGCATGTTTTCCGCCCGAGGCAGATAATAATATACAGCCATCTATCTCATTTATTGTGTTGAGCTTCCTCAAATAATCACTCTCATCTGCGAACACAGCATCTTTACCGTCAAAAAGAATCTTGCCTGTGGCAGCAGCATTCCCGCTGCCGACAACCAATGGCCGTTTGAACTCCCAGACATCAAGGCTCGGCAGCCTCTGGCTTATGAATAAGTCAAGAGCATTAAGCACGCACTGGTCTAAGTTTATCAACCTCTTTTTGTCAAACGCCATGTTTATCCAAATCAATGCTCATTTAGCTAATAAGTTTTATGGTTTTTGGCGAAGCTTCCTGCCACAAGCAGTGGAAAAGCGATGCTGGCTTCGCATCTTATCTTGACGTGCGCAGCGTTCAAGCGAATCTTGGCCCAGCTCTTCGCCTCTTCCTCGTTGCCTCCAGAATCTGAAGCGTCATATTCCTGCGCCGTCGTTATGTAGACTGCATAATCTAAACCGTTCTTGAAGATGTTTGCGTTCAGGACGAAATGTTTCGGCACGCTTCCACCAAGTATTATGGCTCCTGTCTTGTCCTGCTTTATGACAAAGTCAATAATCTTTTTGCTATCTCCAACAATATCAAGATAGAAGTCAGCCCTCTTGACCTTCTGGAAATACAATAAATCACCAGTGCTGCCGTCCGTGAGAGCGGGGCAGAAAACTGGAATATTATTCTTCGTGGCCCAGTATAATATGCTGTCCTCATGAAGCTCGTTCTTCCCAACTTCCTTGCCTAGCTCAAATACGAATTCGCTCGGAGTGAATGGAGAATTCCTTTTCTTTTGCTCATCATAGATGCGGTCAAAGAAAGGCTTCATGAAATTCTCAAAATAAAGGTAGCGGTCGAACGGCGCAAAGATATTGCCAATCCTTCCTACTCCTTTCTCATAGAGGTTCATGCCAGAGACATCAAAGCTGCCGACAACAAATGGCTTCATTGTCTTGATGATATCTTCCTCTATGGCGCCAGCGCTCGCCACGACACAATGCACCATCTTGTGCTTGACAAGGAACTTTATTACCTCTCTAAGCCCTGAGCTGACCATATTGCTTGTCATTGTCAGGAAGATGGTAGCCTTCTGCTCTATCATCTGGTTCGCTATCTCGATGCCTTTCGCCAAGTTAGTGGCTTGTATGCCTGTTGTGGCATAGCTCTCGAGAAACCTGTCAAGATTGAAAGGCTGCTCAAAATCATAGCCTTTTATCTGCGGAAAATTGTCCAGTGTCTCGATCTTCCTCATATAATGCTTCCTTTGCGCGTGTTCATAATCTGAGTTCTCAAACATGGTATCACCTTATTAGATATACAAAGCTCTGGCTAAATCCTTAAATGAGAATAACTTGCATAGACAAATGCGTAAGCCATGCCCTTGGGAAAGCAGGGCTGTTTTTAAAACTTTCCGAAAATTTTATATTCTGCAGCGGATTCAGCCATCAAATGCTCTCGGCCTTGAAGCTCAACAAAGTCTCCACATACATAAGCGCGCTCATCTTCATAGTCTTCATATTGCTGCTTTTTGCCATATTGAAAGGCGGCAATTACTGGCTTCTGGGCGCATATCTCTTAATGTGCTTCTACCTCTTCTTGACTGGCAGCCAGGCCTTGAATAAGCTGCACTAGCAAACTTTAAAAACCCTCAGTTAATCTCAAGGAATGTGCCAAAGGCTTATGCCCAGGTGGCATACACCCAAACTTCGTTTGTGGTCGCCACCTGAACATTTCATGCCCAGGTGGCACAACCTGGTACTGCGCCAGATTGCTAAATGCGTACATCCGACTATGCAAAAGCTGAGAATGAGGATGTAATCTGTGCAGAGATCTGGTGGCCGAAAGGCTTTCCCGGTTCAAATCCGGGCCTGGGCGTCTTTCTTTTTGGTGAAGTGTGCTTCACCAATTTTGAGCTTTGCTCAAATTTTGATTAAATTTCGAGCCGAAGGCTTTTTTGATGCAGCTTTTTTTCAAAAAGATGCTTTTAGAAATAGCTCTTCAATGCGTTCCAAAGGTCCTTGTCATAAAGCTTCAAGGAAACCACAAAAAGCACAATTGAAGTCACATCAACAATGATGCAGTAGATGCACCATGCCTGTATGACAAAATACTGCAGGTAGATGAACCAGAAGGCAACAATCATCGAGACAAAGCTTCCGGCAGCTATGAACAATGACCTGTCATGGTTAACTTTCTTAAGCTGAAGATACGCCAAGGCCATCAAAACTGCGAAGCCGAGCATTCCGAAATACGGGTTTGGCACGCCATATAAGCTGCCATAAGCGCCGTCTTGCACAGTCCTGCAGCCAGTTCCTGTTGTGACAGTACAGAACTTGTGGAGGATTATGGCTCCTGAAAGCTTCTGCAGCTCAGAGAGCGCAGAAAATATGAATCCCACTGATGAGAGCCACAGGATGACTTTGAAAACCTTCACCATAATCGCCCGTAAATTAAAGATATTTTTAAATGTATGGCTAAATTTAAATAAGCGAGAGGATTATTCAGGGCAATGCGAGGGAAGGAAACCATTCCATATTTCAGGGAGATCCTGCTGGTAGCCTTATTGGCGTTCTCTTTCTTGCTTGTCTACAATGTCCATTATGCATACCCTTACAAGTATTATGACCCAAATTTGCTCGGTTTCGTAGGCACAAAAGTGGAGCCCTATAGCTTCCCCATCCACGCTGACGAATGGGAGCATCTTGCGCAGGCAATATATCTGATAGAAAATGGGAAATTGACGACAATAAACCCTTATATGAAAAATGCCGGTCACATCCCGATGGAGCCCGGCTTCCATGCTTTCGTAGCGCAGTTCTTCACGCTCACCGGCACTGACCCAATAACCGGCTTCCAGTACCTTCCTGCGGTATTCGCTGCCATCTCTGTGCTGGCAATAATGCTTTTCTCCTGGACACTCCTTAGCAACTTTTACATAGGCATACTGTCATCGCTTTTTTTCCTCGCGATAAGGAACAACAACGACCTCACAGGGATATGGTTCCTTCTTCCGCTGACTTTTTCCATTTTTCTCGTCTACATGTTCTTCTACAGCTTCTTCAAAAGCTATAGACTTCTTGCGGCTTTCTTCTATTTCGCGTCGATTTTCATTTATCCTCTGGTTACAATCATAGTAACTCTGTTATTGGCCATATATCTTGCATCCAAGAGGAGACTCAGCCTTCACTACCTCTTCTTTCCCGCAGCTGCGATACTGGGGATTGCGGTATTTTTCTGGGACGATTTCGCAAGGATCCAGAGGTTCCTGATTTTTACTGCCTCATGGGCTGATAAATATTACTTAGACTACAGCCTGATAAGCATCTATGGGACAATGGCTTTGCTCCTTGCATTCATCGGGATATTCTTTGTTTTCAGGAAGAAGATAGACAAGTCGCTATTGGCGCTTCCTGCAATATGCCTGGTTCTTGTCGCATCGCAATACGCTTTTGGCTTCACTGTTTTCATGCCATACCAAAGAGCGCTCTATTATCTAATGCTTGGCCTAGTGCCATTATCTGCCATAGGCACTTTTTTTATATTTAAGGAAGTATATGATTTTGTCGAGAAAAGCAGCAAGCCCCTCAGCATAATCACCATAATCCTGTTTTCCTTAACCCTTTTCGCAGGATTATTCTATTCATATTATGCGATAGGCAGCGAGAAGCATCTTATAGTGCATTTTGTGAGCCAGGATGATGTAGCCGCGCTGAAGTGGTTGAAGGCGAACTATGGCAAGGGCAACACAATCATGGCAGATATCTTCGTTGCGTATGCAGTCTATCCAGTTTCCCAGAACCAGATTACAGCAGTTCCTTTCTCCAATCTGGGTGCAGGTGACGTGAACTCAATGGAAAAATTCTACAACGAAGCAGATTGCAAACAGAAAGAATCGGCGCTGTTGCAGCAGAACATCAAGATTGTATACTCGAAAATTGAGCTGAACTGCAAAGGATTCAGGAAGGTTTACGCTAAATGGCCTTATCTTTACGAGTTTTCACGCTGATAAGCATATTTCTCACGTTGTCTTCATGGCCCTTCGAGAATTCAACCTGCATCTCAAGGCCCAGGTGCTTGCTCAGGAAGCTGATAATATCTTTCAAGCTTGCCAAATCTTTGCTGCTGAAATCAAGGCTTTTAGGATTGTGTTCTATTATCAGAAGCTCATCTGCGCTGGCCAGCATCTTGTCTAATGCAATGAAAAAATGCTGCTTTTTGAGCTTCA
>JAGVOV010000073.1 GCA_020052545.1 archaeon
AAATTTATATATGTGGGCAGTGAAGGTATCCTTATGGAAAGAGGTATCATTCTGCTTGTCTTTTTTGCGCTTCTCCTGCCGATACAAGCAGCAGCCCACGAAGTATATGTGCTGCCGACAAACGTGACAAAAGTCGGATTGCAGATATATTCATTTGATATACTTGAGAGAGCATTGAGCACATCGCACGACAGGACAATAATCTACACGCTCTTGGGCAGCATAATAGCCCTTATAGCCATATTCACCTATCTGACCCATACAAGATGGGCAGAGCATCTCTCCAGGAATTTCCAGGCTGTAAGGCCTTACGCAGCTTTTGTCATAAGGATCGGCTTCGCCATCTCGCTGATAATGGGGGCGATGAACCATAATCTTTTTGGCCCCGAGATAGCGGTAAATGAAGCCTCTGTCGGTGGTTATTCTATGATTTTCCTGCATTATGGCAGCTTCATCCAGTATGCTTCCTTTTTCGCCGGCATCCTGATACTCTTCGGCCTTTTCACCAGGCTGGCAGGCCTTGTAGGGATATTAATTTATATCCTTGCTTTCCTTGACGTAGGCCATTATATGATCAATTACATCAATTACTTCGGCGAAGCTGTCGTCATGGCTGTCGAGGGCGGCGGCGTCCTCGCTTTGGATATTATACTAAAGAAGAAACGCCACTACTTTAGAGAGCACTTCAACAGGCTGTACTCAAGGTTGGAGGAATGGGGAAGCAGGTATTCTTTCCCGATATTCAGGATGACATTCGGCTTCGCTTTGCTTTATGCAGCCATCTCGGTAAAATTCCTCCATTCAATAGTTACATATAATGTTGTTGTCACATACAATCTCAACAAAGGTGTCATAGGCCCAGAGCTATTCACGCTCATATTTGGCATCCTTGAGGTGACAATAGCATTGATGGTGATTTTCGGTGTCCTTGTGAGGGAAGCCACCATAGCCACGGCTTTTGTCCTAACATCTTCCATTCTCTATTTCGGCGAGATTGTATGGCCGCACATCATCCTTGGAGCATTATGCATAGGCATCTTCCTCCATGGCGATGACAGGCTTTGCATCTCTAATTGGCTATATAGAGGAGAGAAAGCTGCAATAGGAGAAATCAAGAAGATTGAGAACGGGATTCTTAAGTGATCAAGGCAGGAAAAAACCTATCACGAAAAGTGCTATGCCAATAAAAGTAAGGCTCAGAGCATAAAAAAGATGCTTCTTCTGTTTTATTTTCCTGCTTAAGTATATTGAATAAAGGCCATAGCAGAAGAACGGCAAGCCTAAGATCCAGAATAGCTGCAGGATGATGCTCAGCAACAAGGCTATTGCTACAGAGCCATAAAAAACGACATATCCTGTAATTTTGTTCTCGCTCATAGTATCACTGGTGGCAATGACGAGTCATTGTCCTTTTAAAAACCTTTCTAAAGGGAAACCATCTAATTTCCAGCTTAATCAGCGGATTAATTTTTCAAATGCGTTTCTTGTCCAATCTGGGCCATATCCTTATTGTTGCCATTAATATTACTACTTACTAATGGTAATAATAGAAACATTTAAATAAGGAAGCAGCCTAATCAATTTAAAGCGCTGCGCGCATACCTGTTACTGATAATAACTGTGGGTGAAATCATGGCTGATGATGAAGCGACAAGGACTGTCAGGACAAAAGGCGGGAAAGTCTTTGATATAAGCAAAGACATACCGACCAGATCCGGCAAGAGAAGGCTCGAAACTGAAGAGATGATGGACATCTTCAGCAAGGTCAGGCTCAGATATTCTCTAACGCCTCAATGCAACATATGGTGCGGTTTCTGCTCAAATGAAGGCTTGTCATATCTTGCAAGGAGAGAGAAACCTGCTAATCTGGATCTTGTGATGAAGCTCGGCGACATGCTCATCGAAAGCACGCCCTTAAAATCCATTGACCTGAGCGGAGGGGATCCTACATTGCATCCCGATATTTACAACAGGGAATTTAGGGTTGTTGAATGGATGAAAAAACACCCTCAGATAAAATATTCAATCCATACGAATGGCATAGAATTCACCCCAGAGGTCATCGACCAGTTTAAGGAGCCGATCTCAAGGATAGGCATTTCTTTGCATTCCATGAATTTTGACACCTGGAACAAGATAACAAATCCTGACAGTAAGTATCAGGAGAAGGCGCAAAGGGAAAAATTCGAGAAATTGATGGTCAACATCGAATATCTGGGACAGCAGGGCATAGGGAACAAGGTTTTCCTGAAGTCAGTCATAATGAAGGGAGTGAATGATGGCCAAGGAGAACTGGAAGAGCTGCTTGCAACTACCAAGAAATTCGGATTCCATCCGAAACTGCTGGAATTTGAACCGCAATATCCGGGCCAGACTGACCTAATTGTCCCAAGAGCAGAGCTGTTTGCCACACTTGAGAGGATCGGCTGTTCTTTTCCGGAAGAGCTCCCCAGGGAAAACAACCCTTCATGCTATTTCCCGAATGTGAATTTCACCTATCAGGATGGCGACAAGACAGGAGTCGGGATACACAGCATCTTTGGGTGCGGCCAAGAAGGGGCATGCTTAGCATGCTATGATTACTTATGCATGTTTGTCAAGCCTAGCAGCGATGGAACTGGACTTTATCTGAAGCCGTGCTCTGTGCTGGACACCAGGATAGACCTGACGCATGCTATAAATCAAGGCAATCCCGAGCATCTGATAGAGCTTTTCAAGATGTCAAGAGAATATCTGATGACTGCGCCAGGAATAGGCGCAGTTGGCTGGAACAAAGAGAAAGAATTCGAGACGGAAGCAGCAAAGGTGAGAAAGTGAACCTTGACCTGGCCCAGATACTGAAAGAATTTCCCTTACGAGTGTCAATCACCGATTATTGCAACGCCGATTGCATATTCTGCTCAAATGAAGGCCTTGCAGAAGAGAGCAGGAATACGAAACATATGGATACAGATTCTTTGTTCTTCTTGATAGATGTAGCAGCAGAAAATGGATTGAGGCAGATTTCCCTTACTGGGGGCGATCCGACACTTCATCCTAAGAGGAAAGATATTGTTGGAAGGGTAAACAGTTCAGGGATACCTGTGAAATTTTTCCACACCAACGGGATCGCTCTAGACCAAGATTTTGTTGATGGCGGGCTTGACCAGTTCACCAAGATAGCCATATCGCCGCATGCATTTGAATATGATACTTGGTCAAAGATAAATGTCAAGGGCACCATGCCGCAATTCGAGCAGATGATGGAGAATATACATAGGCTCGGGAAGTCAGGCCTTAAGGATAAGGTTGAGATCAAGCATGTTTATGTCAATGGGATAAACAGCGCTGACAGGCTGGTGAGGCAGACGCTTGACATATGTGCTGAATACGGCTTCAAATTCAAGTTCTTGAATTTTGAGCCTATCAGGAAGGAGGATGTCAAGCTTGTCCCAAGGTTTGATGATATAGTGTCGCAGCTCGAGTCTCTCGGCTGCGTAAATCTCGGCACGCAAGGCACCTTCAGGGGCCAGAAAGACTATCTGCCAATTGTGTGGTTTGAATATAAGGGTAACAAAGGAGTTGCTATAGAGATAGGATGCGGCCAGGAAGGGGCATGCAGATCATGCTACAAGGCGAATGAGATTTATGTTACGCCTTCGCTCGAGCTGAAGCCATGCCATGCAAGCGATTGGAGCATTCCGCTCATCAGCCACATAGTGAACCGAAATGCATCAGGCATACTTGAGGGCATAGTGAAATCCAGAGAATTCCTTTATACGCAGCCAGGGAAAAACGCAAAGTTCTGGAATGACCATGTAAAATTGGAGAGGCAATGAAAATGAAGATATTGCTGCTTTCGGATGTCCATGATGGAGAAGACACAAATTACGTTTATGCAGGCGGTGACGCATATATAAACACTTTCGGCTCTCAGGCAGAAAGATTAGTTGCAAAAGTTTTGCAGGATGTCCAGGATTTAAGCATAGATGTTGTGGTCGATTTAGGTGATGCAATCGCACCGAAAGGAAGGAGCGAGGATCAAAACAACTACCAAGCTTTCATCAGCTTATTTGCCAGATCGGGATACACCCGCTTACACGCTCTTGGTAACCATGATAGGATAAATTTATCGATTAAAGATTTAATGAAAATCAACGGACAAGGTGCAGAATATTTCTCAAATGAGATCTTAGGATACAAGCATATTGTGCTGGACGCCCAATGGAGCGATAATGACGATTTCACAGTGCTTGGAGAAGAACAGTTAGATTGGGTAAAAGATGAAGTAAGCTCTTCAAGACTGCCAATCATAATCTATTCGCATCATCCGATCACGAGTCAAGACCTTTCAGGTAATTATTATTACTTGGGCGATGAAGGGAGAGTTTATGTCAAGGAAAGAAATGAATTATCTTCTTTGTTCACGGAATCTAAAGTCATGGCAGTCTTCTCCGGCCATACACATTTCTTTCAATCTCAGATGAAAAATAGCATTTTATACTCCACTGTCCCTTCATTGACGGAGAATGATGGCGGCGGAAAGCCTTGCGGTAAATATCTCATTGCAGAATTAAAGGGCACAGAAATAAAATTGCGCAACATGGCGGTGAAATAGATGGCTGAAGACAAGAATGTTGTTATTATCTATTCAAAATGGCCAGAGCTGGGAAAATGCAAGACAAGGATTGCAGAGGAGACAAGCCATAAATTCGCCCTTGATTTTACAATTGCCTGCATGGATGACCTCATAGAGAATCTGAGGAATTCAGATTATTATGATCTTATTGTCGGGGCAGATTCAGAGAGAGACTTAGGAAGATTCAAGGACAAATATGGCCTTGATGGGATACTGACAATGAACGCATCGATGCCAGAAAGGAAAAAAAGGCAAAGCCAGAATTTCAACGATATCTTCGGGGAGCTGCAGGGAAAATACGGCAAAATGATACTGATCCCCATGGATCTTCCATTCATGGACCAGGAAGACATGATCTCTTCATTCACAAGGATGGATGAGCAGCCGTTTGTCCTAGGCCCAGAGATCGATGGCGGAGTTTATCTGATAGGGATGAGGGGCCCTTTCAAAAACATCTTTCAAGATGTGGGCTGGAGCACTTCACATTCTTTTACAGACCTTGTGAAGAACTGCGGCGAGGAGAATATTTACAGGCTTAAGGTGCGTTCTGACTTCAACATGTTCCAGGAGGTCCTGAATGCAAGGGACCTTATTGCAGCCAGCTGCAGAAACTTGAACGATCTGCTTGTCAAGAATGGCTATGATGCTGCACAGACCCAAAGATATGTGGATTACAATTCGCTGAATATCAATATCCCGGTAGTTTCTGCCATAATAAGAAAGGATATTGATGGTAAGGAGCACATTCTTATCCAGACAAGGTATAAGCCAAGCATTGATCCAGAGAACACCGGAAAACTTGAGATAGTCAATGGGATAATAAATAAGTTTGAAATAGCATATCAAGCGGCCGTGAGAGAATCCCGTGAGGAAGCTGGCCTTGAAGTGCAGGTGGTCAATGAAATGAAAAATCAGGGGATATTGCCAGTCCATGCAGATTTCACTTCTGTGGCCTATCAGCCTTTCTCCATCACCCAGCAGACAATGGGCGGGAGGGCATATTTTGGGGCCAATTTTATATGCGAATTCAAGAGTGGAACGCTCACAGAGAATAAGCTTGAGACGAGAAACCCAAGGTGGGTGCCTCTTACAGAACTCAAAAGCCTGATAGCGAATAACCCTGATTCATTCTTCGGCTTCAACGTGCCGACATTGAAGCAGTATCTGGCCTATAAGGGTGTTATTTGATGCCAGTTATAGAATTATTTGGCATGTCGCGCGCCGGAAAAACTACCCAGATCAACTTGCTAAAGGACTATTTAGAGAAAGAGGGCGCTAGCCATATTGTCTGCGGCAGGCTCCCAAAGAAATTTAGCGAAGTAGGCAGCCTGGAAAGATTCCATGAAGAATCTATCGACCATATATTGAGGTCATATGAAACTTATTTGGGCTCACAGAAAGATTATCTTATCATCGATAGAGGGCCTTATGACAGAGAAGTGATGATTGATTATGATATTCACCTTAACAGGCTGCAACCAGGATTCAAAGATTCAATGATCGCTAAGATCACAGAAGGCCAGGGGTTTGTCGATAAGGCATTATTGATGCTCATAACGCCGGAAGAATCAGTGAGGAGGTGGGAAGGCCAAGCAGCAAGGGGGCTCGACAATTCCGGCATGAACTCTGGTCTCGACCCGGATGAGGGTATAGAATCACTGACATATTTAAAGAATAGTTATATTTCCTTTGGGCTGAGAAGAGAGGGCGTAACAATGGTGGATTGCATTGCGGATATTGACACGATTCATAATATTATACTGAAGAATTTAAGGGTGCAGGATGGCAAATGAATGGAAAGAGATCGAAATAAAGCTAGATTACAAGTCTAAAAAGCTTGTGATTGCAAGGCTGAAAGAGATTGGGGCTTTGTTTTGCCATAAGGCATATCTGGAAGATAGATACTTCGGGCTGCCCGGAACAACAATGAGCAACAGAAACAATCTTCTCAGGATAAGGAGAGAAGGGAAGTCATCAGAATTGACTTTCAAGGTGGATTGTAAGGATAAAGCTAATGTTTGGGAAAGAAGAGAGATGACGGTGAAGATAGACAGCCCAGACGTGATGGAAGAGATATTGAAGAATCTGGGTTTTGTCAAGCTGTCTGAGAATAAGTCAAGACGCGAGGCATGGTCAATTGGCAGGACAGAGGCTGTTTTCATCAGCTTCATAAGCCCAGAAAAGATGACCATGCTCGAAATTGAAGGTCCCGAACCGAAGATGATAAAAAAAATCGTGGCTCGCCTCAAAGGTTCAGTATGGGAAATTGGGGAGAAAAGCTTTAAGAGATTTGATGATTCAAGAAAGGTGTTATGAATGCCTTATTATTTCACAAGAGCAGGTTACAAGAAATTCGCTGAGAGGATAGGCAGATTGGAAGCTGAGCTCAAAGAGATGCAATCCCATGTTGGTGAGTATTCTGAAGTCGGCGGAAACACCTGGCATGATAACTTCAGCCTTGAGAGCTTGAGGAGAGAGATGGGCCATAAATCAAATGAAGTAAAGAGATCTACACTGGAGCTGAATCAAGGTGTCGTCTTGGACTTCCCCAAGAGCGTCGATGGTGTGTGTCTCGGCTGTGAGGTAGATATCGCAAGGGATGGTAAAAAAGAAACATACAAAATCCTGGGTTTTGGAGAATCAGATCCAGATAATTACATAATCGCCTATAATGCGCCTTTGGCAATGGCCATAATAAACAAGAAGCCAGGCTATGTCACGACACAGAAGATTGGCTCTTTGGAGCAGACAATAGAAGTCATAGCGGTAAGGCCTCTCAGTGACGATAACCCTATAACGAAGATTATGGATGATGCCAGCACTAACGGCAATGGGACAGAAACCAAGTAGTTTTTCTCTAAAGGCAATCATCAGCTTTTCCTGAACTTGTCAAGCACTATCTTGCCCATCTGCTCCGCTATCAATGGGTTTCTCATCACCATGATCCTGACATTTGATTCCTTCAGCAGTATCTTGGCCAGCTTCTGGGCATCAAAGCTGTTGAAATCCTTCGCCTTCTTGTAAACTTCATCAATCTCCTCGACAAGCCATTTTGGATATTCACACTGGATGATAAAATCTTTGTAGATGCTGTAATACTTGTTGTTCTGGCTTTTCTCCTTGCTTGTCGTGTAGAAGCATCCCAGGTCCTCATAATATTTCTTGCACCAGTTGTCGATATATCCATCCCCGTTGCAGAGTATGTAGAATTTTATATCATATTTCTTCATCCTGTCTATT
>JAGVOV010000013.1 GCA_020052545.1 archaeon
CAGCTATGGAAGGCTATGAAGTCTCGACAGTAGAAGATGCGCTGCCTGAAGCCGATGTTTATGTGACAGCTACTGGAAACACTAAGATAATCACGCTAGATCATATGAAGAAGATGAAAGACCAGGCGATTGTCTGCAATATCGGCCACTTCGACAATGAGATAGAAGTTGATGCTTTGAAGAAAGATAAGGGCATAAGGAAGGTCAACATAAAGCCTCAAGTCGACAAGTTCATCTTGCAGGACGGCCATGAGATCTATGTATTGGCTGAAGGTCGTTTGGTTAATCTTGGCTGCGCTAACGGCCATCCAAGCTTCGTCATGAGCAACTCATTCACGAACCAGGTTTTAGCGCAGATAGAATTGTGGAAGAACAAGTACAAGCCTGGCGTTTATATCTTACCAAAGAAGCTCGACGAGGAAGTCGCCCGTTTGCACTTGAAGAAGATTGGTGTGAAACTGACACGCTTGTCAAAAGAGCAGGCCGATTATATTGGCGTGCCGATAGAAGGTCCCTTCAAGTCAGACCATTATAAGTATTGATGTTATCATTTTAACATAATTCTTATATACAATTTCCCAAAATAGGCCTTATGCTTGAGCTTATAGCAGCGGCTTATCTTTTGGCGGCTCCTGTCGATAGTGCCGGACCAAAATATGAAGCAGACCACATCACTCTGCCGATAATGTTTGTGCTGGACAGCAAGGTTGTCGAGAATTTTGGCGGGATTGATGAGGCAAAGAACAATCTTACCGAAATTGTTGCAGATATAAATTCAAACCTCCGGCAGCACAGTTTTCCAGCTTTTGGCATCCAGCTGGATTATCTTGGGATAAAAGACATATTGAATTTCTCAAGCGAAGGAAAGCTGAATGCCAGCTTTGTGCTTGATACCCTGAAGGCAAAATATGGCAGCAGTGCGCTGCTTTCCTACGTCACCTTCAATGACCTCTGCAAAGGCGATTCAGGCCTATACTTAAAAGGCGGCGAGGATATTTTAGGCATGGCGGAGCATGACGGCTCAAATTCTGTAGTGAAGTTATATGGCGATGAGAAGCTTGCGGAATTGATAGAGCATGAAGTTTTGCATAACTTAGGGAGCGACCATAACAATAGGAAACCGAACATAATGAAAGACGAAGGTTTTGGGTATAAAAAATTGACATGGAAGAATGCTGTGCAGGTCAATAAGGCTTTGACGAAAAGGTTTCCGGAGGCTGTGAAGCATTTTCCCAAGGCTCGGCAATACATTCAACCATAAGGTTTAATAAGGACTTTTGGTTTCTCTCTCTTATGGATTTCAGAAATCATTCCACGGTGTCTGACAGGATAATGCTTATTCTTTCTGAGAATCCTGGCTTGAAGATAAAAGAGCTGCATGATTCTATCGCTGTCCGCTTCCATGCTTCTTACTCATTCCAGGCTACGGATAAAGCGGCCAAAAAGTTAGTTTCCGACGGGATTTTAATAGTTAAGGAGAGGAAATATTACATCAATCCTGGCTGGGCTTTGGCTCTTAAAGAGTTTTCTGAGAAAGTGTATTCGAGCACACAGGAAAAATTACTTTTTGAGGCTCGCTACTTGTCTGATAAGAAAGAGTTTAACAATCTTGTTGAATTAGACAATTTTTTGAGTAGGATTGTTGGGGGATGGATAAATAATAATTCATCAAAGCCCGTGTCAGTTATTGTTTTAGCTCCTCATTGCTTCTGGCTCACTTCTAACATCGACCGAGACCATCCTTTCGTGCATATCATTGCCAACAGTAAAATTAAGATTTTTTACCTCAATACGCGCGACACTTACCTTGACCATGAGCTTACTGAGAAATTCTATGCTAAACAGGGAGCTTTGTTCAGGTTTGATAAGAGGCAAAATAATTTAGAATATGCAATCTGTTTTGACTCAACAATCCTCTACTTCAAGCTTCCTGATTCCTTGGCGAAAGATATTGATTTGCTGTATTCAAAGAAGGCTGCAAGGGTTCCGATTGAAAAATTAAGGATTCTTTATGAAAAAAAGTCAAACATCACACTTTCAACCATCAATGACAAGGCTTTATGTGAAGAGTTCAAGAAAAGATTTCCGGCAAATTCTTAGAAAAGTTTAAATATGTGCTGCCACATATATGTGTGTAATGGCAAACATGACACTGTCTATCCCGGATGAATTGCATAAGAAGATGAAGCAGATGAGATATGTCAAGTGGAGTGAGGTCGCTCGTAAGGCCTTCGAGGAGCGCGTAAATGAGCTTAATTACCTTGACAAGCTGCTCGCAAATTCCAAGATGACCGAAAAAGATGCGCTTGCGCTCGGGAAGATAATAAATAGGGCTGCTTACAAGAAACTGCAGCATGAATTTGATAATAGACACAAACGTCCTGATAGCAGCATTGATAAGAGACGGCCTTTCAAGAAGAATAATAATTGAAGCAGATATTGAATTCTATGTGGCAGAAGAGTCGCTGTTGGAGATAAAAGGGCATGAAGAGGCAATATGCCTTAAGGCCGGCATCAATGCTGCCATACTGAGAATGACTCTCAAGACGATCATTAGCCATACTTCCATTATCAGCAACAGCCGTCTGCTAAACAGATGGGAAGCTTCAAAAGAGATAATTGGCCATATTGATATTGGAGATGTTTATTTCATCGCCGCCGCACTTCTTTTCGAGAACTCCGCAATATGGAGCAATGATAAGGTCCTTAAAAGACAGAATAAGATTCCTATCTATAACACCAAAGAGGTGCTTGAGATTATTAATTTTCCTTGATTATCTCGTATTTCTTCAGGATTTCCTTCAATTTCTGGAAGTCCTCAGAGTTCTTATAAGCCTCAAACTCTGGCTTTGGCAGCTTCTGTATCGCTGCCAAGGCGAGCTTTCCCACAACCTTCATGTCCTGTTTGATGTCTTCCTGTTTTGGATCCAGAGCTTCCACTTCTTTCTGCACCTGCTCAAGCTCAGACCTGACCTCTTCTGGCCTCTGGCTCTTTATCTTATTCAGAAAACGCTTGACTAATCCCTCTTTTTGCTGCTCGTCTGCCATAAAGGGGTGTGAGAAAAAAGGGCTTTATATTTGTTTCGGTAAAAAAAAGAAAAAAAGGCAAAACGCCTTTAAAGTTTCAAATGGTGGTGCTCGGGTTTCTTCCTAATCATGAAGAAGGCTGCAACCGCAACCAGCACAATCAACACTGCGACCCATATCCATCTGCTGCTGCCAGAAGATGGCTCAACAGGCGGCGTAATAGTGGCCTCTACGACCTTCTGTGTTGTTGTCGTTGCCGGCTTTGGCTGTTTCTCCGCTGCCGGTGTCTCGAGTTCCTTCACAGGCTGTACTACTGTTGTTGTGGTCTGTGGCGTCTGTTGGGCTACTTCTGCTATAGCAAAGTAGCTGAAGCCCGGAGTCGTTGCCTTATACGTTATTGAAGTCGCGTCCTCAGTCACTTTAACGGTGTCAAGCTGCACCCAGCTGTCCACATACCTGAATAAGGCCACATCCGACACCGAATTCGCAGTCATCCAAGATTTATTGACCTTGAATGTGATGTCTGCAGAGTCGAAATCTGTCGAAGCGATGTTTTTCTTCTCTATCTGCAGATACTTGAAGGCCTTTTCAGACAATGGTACGCTTGTGGATGGCTTCACCCCTAGTGAAGTAACTGTAAGTTCTGCACTTCTCAAGCTATTCTTTGGGGTAAGCTCAATCCTTGTCACTTCAACTCCCGACAGCTTCGCCACCATTAAATCCCCAGCACTAGCAGTGTCCCATAAGGCTCCTGTCGAGACCGATTTAGGCTCAGTTGACGTGGACAGGCTGCCACCACCGCTACTTGAACTGACTGTTGTTGTTGTGGTTGTTGACACTGCTGTTTGTGTGAACGCAGCAAAGCTTGTGAAATGCTTTGTCCATATCACTAGGTCGCTACCGACAGTGATCTTACATTCCGAATCTGCAGCTAGTGCATCTCCAACAACTTGTGTGTCTGCTGAGCAAGTGCTTGTTATCTCTGTAAGCGTCGATCCAGAAACCGTATAGCCTGCCTTTTTACCGCCTTGGCCAGAAAGCAGTATCCTGACTGCTTTTGTGAATCTAAGGCGTTCTCCAACAAAACCTAGCTCAATAACCTTTTCTACAGCATTTGTGTATCCTGAAGTTGTCAGCGATACTGAGCTGTTTAATTTCGTTGTTGGCATTATCAATGTTCCGTTCCAAGTTCCAGTAGTGTCCTTGATCTCAGTCCCTGCTGGTATCTGGACCTGCGCATAAGTGCTGCTTGAGCCGCTCTCCCTTGTCAAATTCAAGTTTGATCCGACAACGACAAACTTTGTTCCATTGTTTGATTGGTTCACCAATGATGAAAGGTCAAGCTTCACTTGCGTCGTCGTTGAGATGTTTGACGGCACCGTGACCCTTTGCATGTTCCCTGTGCTTCCTGTTCCATTAACCACAATAGTTGTCTTTAAGCCAGAGAAATTCGTTTCTGCAGTGGTTGAATTCACTTTTATTTGAGTCGTTGTGTTTACTTTTAATGTCCCTTTATACACAGCAATCTTGTTTGTGAGGTTTGCCCTTGTCGCATCCACTTTTGACTGGATTGCTGAAACGGACGCGTTGTATCCCTGCGCAACTTTTAGTGAATCGTTCATTGCAGTTCCGGCTGCTACTGAATACTGGCCAACACCTGTCCCCCTTGTGGTTGTCGATATAAGATTTACTGCTTCCTTTATTGCAGTCCTCAATGCAGTCTTGCTCACAATGGTGAAGTCTGTGAAATGGCTGGCATCAAAGGTTAGCTTGTAGCAGTTTCCAGATATGCAGGGGCCTGCAGCGTATATTATTCCGCTGACTCCCGCATCTGCGTGGCTTGCATTCCTTACAGTCCCATTCTCGAGTTTAACCCTCAATGTAGGCGTTGCTGGATAATACGGGATCCCATAGATAGTTATCACCGTGGCTTTATTCTTCATCTCAGCGGCTGCCGATGCATTAAAGCTTAGGTTCTGGTTTGCCAGATTCACCTCCATTGCGGTTCCTAAATTCTGCAAGAAAGTAATTGTTGCTGGATCAGTCAAATTAATTGCAGTACCAAATGACACATTACCCAGAGTCACTGTTGCTGACTGATTTCTTGCAAACCATAACCCC
>JAGVOV010000117.1 GCA_020052545.1 archaeon
GAATGAGCGGAATATTCAAAGCATATGATGTAAGGGGCATTTACGGCAAGGAGCTTGATGAGAAGATAGCATATAAGATAGGTAGGGCGTTTGTCAAGTTTTTGAGATGCAAGAATGTAGTCATCGGTAGGGACATGAGGAAATCTAGCCCAAAACTTTTCAAGGCCGTTTCTAGGGGCATCATGGATGAGGGCGCAAGCGTGACAGATGTTGGCATCTGCACGACGCCTATGCTTTACTTCTCAATCTTCAATTATAAGCATGATTCTGGCATAATGATAACTGCAAGCCACAACTCGAAAGAATACAATGGCTTGAAGCTCTGCAGCAAGGATGCAAAGGCCATGAGTGTGGAGTGGGGGATTCCAGAAATTGAGAAGACAGTGATGTCTGACAATTTTGGGAAGCTTAAGAAGAAAGGTAAGATGAAGAAGAGGAATATCTTTGATGATTACATCAGGCATTGCATGAAATACAGTAGAGGTGTGAAGCCGATGAAGATTGTTGTGGATTATGGCAATGGTGTTGGAAGCGTCCCGGCGCTGAAGATATTCAAGAATCTCAAGTTTGACGCGAAACATTTATACCAGAAGCCTGACGGCAATTTCCCAAACCATATCGCAGATCCGATAAAGCTTGAGAACACTGAAGTCTTGAGGAAGAAAGTTGTGGAAGATAAAGCTGATCTGGGGATTGCGTTTGACGGCGATGCTGACAGAGTCGCTTTCATCACAAATGAAGGCGAGATGGTGCCGTGCGATTTTGTGACTGCGCTGCTGGCAAAAGAGTTCTTGATGGCCTTCAGGAAAGAGAAAGTGCTTTATGAGATAAGGAGCAGTTGGGTTGTCAAAGATGAGATAAGGCTCAAGGGCGGCAAGCCGGTCATATGGAAAGCAGGCCATGCGCTGATAAAGGATAAGATGAGGCGCGACAACATATTGCTCGGCGGCGAGAAATCTGGGCATTATTTTTTCAGGCAGGAGCATTTCACGGAAAATCCTTTCATTGCGATATTCACGCTTGTCAGGATGCTGCAGCATAGCAAAAAGACGCTTGCTGACGCGGTGAGGCCATTGAAGATCTATTACCAGAGCGGCGAGATAAATTCTGAAGTCAAGGACGCGGACAAAGTGCTGAAGAGGGTAAAAAACATATTCAAGGATGGTAAGATCATGGAGATTGATGGCGTGACGGTTGAATACAAGGACTTCTGGTTCAATGTGAGGAAATCAAACACGGAGCCTCTTGTCAGGATGAACCTCGAGGCAAGGACAAAAGAGAAGATGGAAGATATGCGGGAGAAAGTGCTGACGCTGATAAGGCAATGAGAAAGGTGTCTTGATATGGCTGGCCACAGAAATGTATGCACAGTCATATTCTACACAGATGACGGCAAGCTCCTCCTGCAGGACAGGGAAGGGATCGCAAAATTCGGCGAGGAATATGATTTCTTCGGCGGCGGCATTGAGGAAGATGAAACTCCTGAGGAAGCGCTTGCCAGAGAGCTGAAGGAAGAAATAGATTATGTATGTGCTAATCTAAAGTTATACAAGGTATATGAATTCAAGATTGATGAGCACAATAGCAGGACGGAATACACATTCTTTGCCAAAGCGCCAAGATTAGAAGAGATAAAGGTGCTGGAAGGGAAGAAGGCTGTCTTTATGACATTAAAAGAAGCTCTAAGTTACAAGTTATTCCCCCATGATGACGTGATCATCAAGGAATTTGGAAAAGAAAAAGGATTTCTGTAGCTATTTTTTTCCCGCGATCAATGAGACGGCCGAGAAGAGGAGTATGCCGACAGCGACAACTATCGCAGCATAGAGCAGCATGTCGCTCGTTATCCCTATGATCCTGTCGAGGGAGACATATACGAGTATGCCAAGGATCATGGCCAGGACTGTGTGGCCGAGATGGTAATCGTAGCCCATAAACATGCCTTAAACTTTGTTATATTTATTCTTTTAGGATTTTTGGAAAAGAATAAAAAGAATGCAATGATTTTCTGATGTTATGAAATGGCTTGTGCTTGTTTTGGTTCTTGGAATCTTTATTTCTGCTTGCACTTCAGTTTCAAACTCTGGCCAGCTTTCCTGTAGCAAAGACAGTAATTGCATTGATCCTTGTTCTGGCAAGCAGCCGCAGATGTGCGTCAACTCAGCCTGGGCAGCCGAGAACGGCCCGAAACAGTGCAACGCCACTGCGGTAGAATGGAAAGGCGACTGCAACTGCGATTTGGGGAGCAGCACCTGCTCTTGGCAGATAAATTGCATGAAATTGACCGGCGATTACAGGGACAGATGCCTGGAATGCGCCAAAACTGTCGATTTGAGGGATTACACGGCTTTAAAGGACTGTCTGTTGGCATAAATTTTTATAATCAAAGTCATTCAGGCAAGGCATGATAAAACTAAGGGAAGCAGAGCAGCTCGCGATGCACCTTGCAAGACAGTCAGGAAGAATTCTCCTTGAGAACCTCCATAAGATAGAGATAACCCATATGAAGGATAAGGGGGACTTCTGCACCAACCTTGATATTAAGGTTGAGAAACTGATCATAGATGCCATCAAAGGAAGATATCCCGGCCATGACATAATCTCAGAGGAGCTTGGTGAACTGGGCAAGAAGTCTGACTACACTTGGGTCATTGATCCAATCGATGGGACGAAGAACTTCGTGAAGGATATCCCTTTATTCACAATATCCATAGCGCTTCAGTACAAGGATGAGCTTGTGCTGGGTGTCGTCTTCAATCCCTCGACCCATCATATGTACCATGCATACAAGGGCCATGGGGCCTGGCTCAACAACAACAGGATATATGTTTCAAAGACCTCTAAGCTGGATATTTCTTATATTTACCTAGACATAACAAAGATACACAATCTCCCTAAGAAAGAAGTGAAAGAGGCATTGAAGAGACTTGACAGGATGATAACCGAATCTTATAGAGTAAGAGCGTTGGGCGTCGGTTCTCTCGGCATGTGTTTCTTGGCGCAAGGCGCTTATGATGTATATTTTGACCTTACCGGAAAGACAAAATACGTCGACATTGCGGCCGGTTCCGTGATAGTGAAGGAAGCTGGCGGCTATGTCTCGGATTTGCATGATAAGACAATATCAAAGAAAACGAAGCATCTTCTGGCCTCAAACGCCCTTCTCCACGGAAGGATAATGAAGCTTCTCACAGGAATCTAGAAGAGCCCGGCAATCTGGTGAAGTGGGCGTTCATCTCCTTATCCTGCTTGTAGACGATTGCGATGGTTTCTCTGTACCTTGCAGGTGCAGGATCATCATTCAAAATCGAAAAATCTAATCTCCCGTCTCTGAATATATTTTCTGTCGGAGCCATTGAATGCTGGTTTTTTACGGGCGCTTTTGGATTTGAGACAACATATACATTGAAGTCCCCTGCCTGCGCCCATGCCAATGCTCCGGCCCATTCGCATATCTTCTCTCCATTATAGATTATCAGCCTCGGCTTGAATTCTTCGCTTTCAGTGGTCAGATAAAGCGGCCTTGCAGGCCCGGGCGTGCTCTTCAAGCCATATCTGCTCATGTTCTCTGGCATATTCAGTGATTTGAGATTTTGATTATAGCCGCCATCTGCATCATGGCACATGAACCTGTCCATGTCGCAGTCCTGGAATTTCCTGAATTCTACAGTTTTGGAATCCCTTATGCCCAGCCAGATCCTTGAATTGCTAGTATGTCTGTCGACATTGAACTTGCGGGCAATACCATCACTGATCGCATATACTGTCTCATTCTTAAGATCGTAAGTCATCGTCGCCGTGACCTTACCATTTTCAATGCAGTGTATCGCGATTGAAGGATGAACAAACTCCATGCTTTGATAATTCCTCAATTTATCATCAAGTGAGGCTCCTGGAGCGTTTTTCGCTATGTCTTTAAGGATGCTTGAACCGTCAAGCGGATCCATTATGAAGAACTGCGCAGCATCATTGATCTCTCTTACCTTGGGGAACAGGCCGCATTCCTCTGCCAGCACAACTCTGGGCTCCTTTTCTGCAGGCAAGTCCAATAGCCTGCCCCAATGCTGCGTGATTGAAGGGAAAACATTTGGCTGTCCTGGCTCAACTCTCAAAACAGTCTTCAAAAATCCTTGAGGATAAGATTTTGGCGCAAGCAGGAATTCAACAAGCTCCTTCTCGGGCAGGGAATCCAGGTTCAATGTATCTTCTTTATAATTTACGTCTTTTAGCTTCCTTAGTGATATCGCTTCGCTTCTTGCCCTGTCATAATAAACATTTGGATGTGATAGCGTGCCACTATCAGTAGAACTTTGTGTCAATGATGCAA